>CADBTX010000076.1 GCA_902797705.1 uncultured Lachnospiraceae bacterium
AGAGCTTAAGGCTGAGAAGGATAAGGAAGAGGCATACAGAGAGGCTGACAGAAAGGCTGCAAAGGCTGTTCTTGATGCTGCTTACATTGCAAAGGATGCTTATGCTGAGGCTGATGATGCAGCTCTTGCAAATGACGCTGCAAAGCGCAAGGCTGCTGCTGAGGCTGCTGATGTTTCCCTCGATGCTGCAAAGAAGGCATATGACGAAGTTGTTATCGCCAATGCCATCGCTGCTGTTGCTTCATCTGATGCGGCTCAGGTTGCTACAGATTCTTCCAAGGGAATCGCTAACGCATACTTCGTAGCTGCACAGCAGGCTGCAAAGGCTGCTGCTGACGCTGCTGACGCTGCTGCACTTGCAAGGAAGCAGGCTAATGACAAGATCGCTGCTGCTGAGGCAGACGAGAGATCTGCTGTTGACGCTGCTAACAATACCTGCAAGAAGGCAGTAGAGGATGCTCAGAAGGCTGCTGACGAAGCAAAGGCTGATGCTGACAAGAAGGTTCAGGAAGCTAAGGATGCTTACGATTTTGCATATGCAAAGTGGCTTGATTCTTTAAAGAAGAACTGAGCTTTTGATTCTGTAAGATAAGAAATACTGGATTTTCGCCGGGCAGGTCATACCTGCCCGGTTTTTGTATGTGATAAAATACATGCGTGGGGTAAACATAACTTGATTTTTGCCGATATATCTGTTAGAAATGAATTATATTAACTGATTCAAAGTACCGAACGGATTCGGGAATAATGAAGAGATACTGTTGACAGCATTATTATTACAAGGAGTGTGATCTGTATGTCTAATACCATCGGAAGCGGAAATGATATGTCTTACCTCTTTGGAGGCGCTTCTTCCACAAAGGGCGCATCCCTCTATGATTCCTTAGGCGATTATGCCTCCCTGAAAAACGGGAGTGCAGCGAAACTCTATAAAGCTTATTACGCTAAGGAAGAGGCAGGCTCTAAGGAAGCTAAGAATTCCATAAGTACCACTGAAAAAAATGCCTATAATAACGTAAAATCCGCAGCTGAAGACCTTTCATCGGCTGTAGATAAGCTTTCTTCCTCCAGTCTTTACTCAAAGGGAAAATTTGAGAAGACCGGTTCCAACGGAGAAAAGACGGAGTCCGAGTACGATTACGACAAGATCTACAGTGCGGTAAAGGATTTTGCCGATAGTTACAATGCCCTTATAAAGAACGGTTCCTCCGAGGACCTTTCTTCCATGAATGATGTGACCATCAGGATGCTTAAGAATACTAAGACGAATTCGAGCCTTCTGAGTCAGGTCGGTATTTCCGTTTCCAAGGACGGAACCCTTTCTGTTGACCGTGACAGGTTTAACAGCGCGGATATCAGTTCCATCAAGTCCTTATTTAACGGGGCGGGCTCTTTTGCTGACAGTACTGCGAGCCGGGCCGGTGTTATGAAGAATTCCGCAGCAAATAAGCTCAGCACCAGCAAGGTCTATAATGCCGAAGGAGTCTCCGAAAAGGAGAAGAGTTCGGACGACAGCAGTAATTTCACTGCCACGGTATGATCGTATAATAAGTTAAAGGCTTATCCGGGGGAATGCAAAGCATTCCCCCTTTTTCTGCCCGTATGGCTTTTTTCCTCCCTTTGATGGCTGATCTTAAACAAACAGAAACAAAAATCGTAATAGGTGTTGACAAGGGATGGCAGTTTTCTTATAATATGCGGGTGTGACTTGAATTGATAGGAGGTGTTTAGGATGTCCATCTGCCCGAAGAATAAATCGTCTAAGGGACACAGGGATCAGAGAAGAGCTAATTGGAAAATGGCTTCTTACAATCTGGTAAAGTGCCCGAAGTGTGGCGAGCTTATGTTCCCTCACAGAGTCTGCAAGAACTGCGGGACATATAATAAAAAGGAAATCGTCAATACTGAAGATTAAGAATTGATACATGGCCTGCCCTATAGTGGGCAGGCTTTTGTAACATTAAGGGATATTATCATGTCTGATATCACAAGAGTAGCCCTGGATGCCATGGGAGGCGACAACGCTCCGGTGGAGATCATTAAGGGTGCGGTGGATGCCGTAAACGAGAATGAAAACATAATCGTCTATGTGGTAGGAAGCAGTGAAGAAGTGGACCGTGAGCTTTCAAAGTACACCTATCCTTCAGACAGGATAGAGAAAGTCTATTCCACTGAGATCATTGAAACAGCGGAACCTCCCGTAATGGCGGTGAGAAAGAAAAAGGATTCCTCCATTGTCAGAGGTCTTAATCTGGTGAAAGACGGCACCTGCGATGCCTTTGTATCGGCAGGCAGTTCCGGTGCTGTACTGGTGGGAGGACAGCTCCTTATCGGAAGGATAAAAGGCGTGGACAGACCGCCTCTTGCTCCCCTTATCCCCACATCAAAGGGAGTTTCACTTCTTGTGGACTGCGGGGCCAACGTGGATGCAAGGCCCAATCATCTGGTTCAGTTTGCGGAGATGGGTTCTATCTATATGGAGCATGTGGTGGGAGTAAAGAATCCCACAGTAGGCATATTGAATATCGGAGCGGAGGAGGATAAGGGCAATGCCCTGGTAAAGGAGACCTTCCCCCTCTTAAAGAATGCTTCCGGGATCAATTTCGTCGGAAGCGTAGAGGCAAGGGATGTGGTAAGCGGTGACGTGGATGTCATTGTCTGCGAGGCTTTTGCCGGGAACGTCTGCCTTAAGACCCTGGAGGGAGTGGCAAAGACACTGTTAAAAGAGGTAAAGGCGGGAATGCTCAGTTCCTTTACCGGAAAGATCGGTGCAGCCCTTGTGGCACCCTCATTAAAGAAGGCCTTAAAAAGATTTGATGCCAGCGAATACGGCGGAGCACCCCTTCTCGGACTAAAGGGGCTTGTGGTAAAGACCCACGGAAACTCAAAGTCCAAGGAAATAAAGAATTCTATCCTGCAGTGCGTCTCCTTTAAGGAAGGACGTATCTCCGACAGGATCAGGAATAAACTGGAAAAATAATAAGAAAGATCACAGGAAGGTAATTATGGAATTTGAAAAGATCCAGGCGATAATCGCCGATGTTTTAAGTGTTGATAAAAGTGAGATCACTCCGGAGACCACCTTTGTGGACGATCTGGGAGCAGATTCTCTTGACGTATTCCAGATCATTATGGGGATTGAGGAAGAGTTCGATATCTCCATCGATACCGAGGATGCCGAGAAGATAGTTACGGTCCAGGATGCCGTTAACGCTATCCGCGGTTCGGCAGAGTAAGGAAATGCTGGAATTTAAGCCGGAGGAACTGGAGGAAAAGATTGGCTTTTCCTTTAATGACAGGATGCTTCTTCGCTCGGCCCTTTCCCACCGTTCCTATATCAATGAACTAAAGATAAATAAATATCCGGATTATGAAAGGCTGGAGTTCCTGGGGGACGCTGTGCTGGAAGTCATAGTAAGCGATTTTCTCTACAGGGAGCATCCCGAAATGCCTGAAGGAAAATTAAGCAAGCTCCGTTCGGCTCTGGTATGCGAGCCGACGCTTGCGGATTCGGCAGGGGCCTTTGATCTTTCGGATTATATTCTGGTGGGACACGGAGAAGAGGAGCAGGGAAGCCGTTACAGAGCCTCCATCGTCTCTGATGTTTTTGAAGCCCTTATTGGAGCCATATATTTAGATGCCGGATTCGAGGCCGCAAAGAAGCATATAGAAAAGTATGTGCTTCAGGATATGGACAATAAGCGGCTTTTTTATGATTCAAAGTCCATTCTCCAGGAGCTCTGTCAGAAGTCAGGGGATACTCTGGAGTACATGATCGCAGGGGAGAGCGGGCCGGATCATCAAAAGGTCTATACCATTGATGTGTTGATCAACGGCCTTAAGGTTTCCGAGGGAAAAGGCAGTTCGAAGAAGAGCGCAGAGCAGCAGGCGGCCTATGAATACCTTCGGAACAGGGAAGAAAAGACAGATTTCAGGTAGAAGATTTTGTATTTAAAGAGCATTGAGATACAGGGATTCAAATCCTTTGCAAATAAAATAGAGTTCAGGTTCAAGGACGGGATTACCGCCATAGTGGGCCCCAACGGTTCGGGAAAAAGTAATGTGGCGGATGCCGTGCGCTGGGTTTTAGGAGAGCAGAGCGCCAGGGAACTTCGCGGCTCCTCCATGCAGGATGTCATTTTTTCCGGTACCGAAGCAAGGAAAAGCATGGGCTATGCCTATGTGGCCATAACCATGGACAATTCCGACCACGCCCTCTCTGTTGAATTTGACGAGGTGACTGTGGCCAGAAGAGTCTACAGGTCCGGTGAAAGTGAATATCTGATGAACGGGAATACCTGCAGATTAAAGGATGTTCAGGAACTCTTCTATGACACGGGAGTGGGCCAGGAAGGCTATTCCATCATCGGACAGGGTCAGATAGATAAGATCCTTTCAGGAAAGAGCGAGGAAAGAAGGGAACTCTTTGATGAGGCCGCAGGTATAGTCAAGTTTAAGAGGCGTAAGACTGCTGCGGTAAGAAAACTTGAGAACGAGAAGAACAATCTTCTCCGTGTTACGGACCGCTTAAGCGAACTGGAAAAGCAGCTGGATCCCTTAAGGAGCCAGTCCGAAAAGGCCAAGGTCTACCTCCAGAAAAAGGAGGATCTGAAGGAGCTGGATGCAAACGTATTCCTGCTTGAAACGGAGAGGACCGATAAAGAATTAAAAGAACTGGAAGAAAAAAACGGCATCGCAAGGAATGACTTAAAAGAGGTAAGCGATAAGTACGCCGAGATCCAGGCTTCCTATGTGAATCTCGGGGATGAATTAAAGATCCTTGACGAAGAGATAGATAAAAAGAAGACCGATATCTCCAATTCCACCCTGTTTAAGGGGCAGATAGAGGGTGAGATCAATGTTTTAAGGGAGCAGATCCATTCCCTTAAGGTCAGTGACGAGCACTTCCTCCGCAGGATCGGGGAATTAAAGGAGAGCATTGAAAAGAACGACAAGGAGCTCCAGAAGTTAAATGTGAGAAAGGCCACTCTTGATGAGAAGGTGGCAAAGAACGACGGCGGACTTGATGAGGTAAGGGAAAAGATGGACCTTATCAATCAGGACACCAACAGAAAGAATGAGGAACTGGAGCGCAGAAAGTCGGCTCTTATCGACCTTCTGAACGGAAGAAACGATATAAAGGGCAGGATCGCCAGATATGATACCATGCTGGAGCAGGCCGAACTCAGAAAGTCGGAGCTGAGCCAGAGCCTTATCCGCTTTTCCACCGGTGAAAAGGAGATAAAGGGCGAGATAGAGGCCGCAGTCAGGGAATTTGACGAGGCGGAGGAGAAACTAAAGAAGACCGAAGAAAGTATCGTGAATATTGACGGGGAGGATAAAAAGGTCCGTGAAGAGCTTGAAAAAGCGGACAGTGACCACCACTCCCTTGAGATAATCTATCACGAGAAAAAGTCCAGGCTGGAAAGTTTAAGAAATATGGCCGAGCGCTATGAGGGCTACGGAAGCGCGGTAAAACGGGCCATGGAGGAAAAGCATAAGGATAAGGGCATAGAAGGTGTGGTCGCGGATCTTATCCATGTTGAGAAAAAGTACGAGACAGCCATAGAGACAGCCTTAGGCGGCAATCTCCAGAACATAGTCACTAAGGATGAGGCCACTGCAAAGAGGATAATAGAGATATTAAAGTCGGAGCACGCCGGACGTGCCACCTTCCTTCCCCTTACTTCAATAGAGAAGAGAAGCCTTGGGGATGACGGACTTTTAGCTGAAAAGGGTGCCATAGGAAGCGCGGATACCCTTGTGAACTTTGATAAAAAATATGAAAAGGTGGCGGGGGCCCTGCTCGGGAATTATCTGGTTGTCGACAACGTGGATAATGCTCTTGCCATTGCAAGGAAATACCATTACAGGGTAAGAATGGTGACCTTAACGGGTGAAGCTCTGAATCCCGGAGGTTCCATTTCCGGAGGAGCCTTCAGGAATAATGCGGGGCTTCTTGGAAGGAGCCGTGAGATAGAGTCCCTTGAAAAGGATATCAGGGAAACCCTTAAAGAAGTGGATAAGTGCCTTGCCCTTATCGAGGATCTCA
>CADBTX010000077.1 GCA_902797705.1 uncultured Lachnospiraceae bacterium
AATTCCTTCGAGGGATATGTCCTGAACGAAGGGGATGTTTCCGAAAACGGAGTGTATTTAAAGAGCACTGCGGAGGAGGGAAGGGTGGTTATCGACTTTGCCGGAGACATAAATTTCGATGACAGATATGCCATCATGAACACCCTCCGCAGCAGAGGGGGAGGGATATCCTCATGTATCGATCCCGCCCTTATTGAGAGGACCAATAAAGCGGACATCTTTATGATCAATAATGAGTTCCCCTACAGCAACAGGGGGACTCCCCTTCAGAATAAGAAATTCACCTTCAGGGCCAGGCCTGAAACGGTGTCCATGCTCTTAGATCAGGGCGCGGACATAGTGAGCCTTGCAAATAACCATGCCTACGACCACGGCCCCGATGCCCTGCTGGATACCTTTGACACCCTTGATGGCGCGGGAATACCCTATGTGGGTGCGGGACATGATCTCAAAGAAGCGGAGAAGCCTGTGTATTTCATAGCAGGGGGCATGAAGCTGGCCTTTGTTTCCGCGACCCAGATAGAGAGGAGCCTTCCTCCCGATACAAAGGAAGCCACAGAGACGGATCCCGGGGTCTTAAGGACGCTGGATCCGGAAAAGTTTCTCGGAGTTATACGTGAGGCGGAGGAAAACAGTGACTTTGTCATAGTGTATGTCCATTGGGGAAGTGAAAACGTCAATTCCTATGAGGCATCCCAGACAGAGCTGGCGAGAGCCTATGTGAATGAGGGGGCGGATCTGATAATCGGAGATCATCCCCATGTGCTGCAGGGCATCGAATATATGGATGATGTGCCGGTGTTCTACAGTCTGGGGAATTACTGGTTCAGTTCCAAGACGCTGGATAACTGTCTCGTGGAGGCGGTTATTGAGGATAAGGAGATATCTTCCTTAAGATTCATTCCCTGCATACAGAAGAACTGCTCCACAACCATGCTGAGCAAGGGCTCCGGGGAATATGAGAGGATTCTTGAAAATATGAGGGCGTGGTCAAAGGATAATGTGGAGATAGACGGGGACGGGATGGTGAGTAAGAAAGAAGGCTAGGTCCTGTTAACCCATTCCTTCCAGGCTTTGATCATCCCGGGTTTTGAAAGAAGAGGAAATTTTACAAAGGCACCGTTTGACATTTTGAAGGAGTTTCCGGATACGGAGATCACTTCCCTCATGTTGATCACGGTGCTTTTTGATATCTGCATGAAGCCGCTGATGTCAGAAGGAAGGGAATAGATAAGATCGTTCAGTCTGCCAAAGGTGCGGAAATATCTGTCGTTTGTAAGGGATATGGAGATCACTCCCTTATTCTCTGCAAAGTAGATGATCTCCTCCGGAACCACATACAGGGTTTCAGTGTCATTTCTCAGCTCCACCTTTTTTACGTGCTCTTTCTTGTACTTTAAGGCGAGGTCGATCGATGAGCGGTAGTCTTTTTCCTTTAAGGGTTTGCTGAGATAGTGGATGTTTTCAAAATCAAAGCGGGGGTCTCCAAGGTATTTTTTCTCATAATCAAGAGCCCCGGAGCAAAGGTAGACAGGGTATCCGCAGCCCCGCTTTATCATATCCAGGGCTACCATCATACCGTCTCTCATTTCGGGAATGTCGATAAAGATGAGATCGTACTTTTCCATAAAAGGGAAGAAGGCGTCCTCATTGCCGTAGGTATCAAAATAAAGGGCTTCCCCCTGCTCCGACCGGAAGGAGGATTCCCTGAAAAGAAGTCTTTCTGCCTGCTTTCTGTCAGCAGGGTTTTCATCCAGCAGCGCGAGATAGATGGACATAGGGCAGGGCTCCTTACATAAAGCTTATGTTATAGGGAGAAAAGAATATGAGATAAACTATGGCTGCCACGTGCAGAAACAGCAAAAGAGGCATTCCGATCATGAATTTCAGATGCTTGGTCTTATGATGGAATAAATGCATTCCAAGGAGGCAGCCTAAGGCGCCTCCCAGGATCGCAGGTATGAACAGGGTGAACTCGCTTATCCGCCAGTGACTCCGTTCAGCTTTTTTCTTGTCGATAAACATCTGGACAAATCCCCAGAGATTAACTATGAGGAAATATGCCCCGACAGAAAGAAAAACAGTCTTCATTCTTTATCAGGCCTTTTTACCGCCCTTTTTTCCGGCCTTTTTTCCGGCTTCATTCATCTTCATTGCCCGTACTTTTGTGGAGAGACCGAAAAGGGTGATGAAGCCCTGGGCGTCATGGTGATCGTAGAGATCCCCGGTCTTAAAGGAAGCCAGGCTTTCATTATAAAGTGAATAGGGTGAGGTCTCGCCGCACTTTATTATATTGCCCTTATAGAGCTTGAATTCCACTTCGCCGGTGACATACTCCTGGGTGCAGTCAATAAATGCTGACAGAGCCTCCCTTAAAGGAGTGAACCATTTGCCCTCGTATACCAGCTGGGCCAGCTCATCGCTTAAGCTCTTCTTAACCCTTGCGCACTCTCTGTCGAGTATCAGCTCCTCCAGCTGCTCATGGGCGGCATAGAGAATGGTGCCTCCCGGGGTCTCGTATACTCCGCGGCTCTTCATGCCTACCACACGGTTCTCAACTATGTCTATTATGCCGACTCCGTGCTTGCCTCCCAGTTTATTCAGGGTGCGGATGATATCTGATACCTTCATCTTCTTTCCGTTGACGGAGGTGGGTACGCCCTTTTCAAAGGTCATTTTAACATATTCCGGTTTGTCCGGAGCATCCTCGGGCCTTACTCCCAGAACCAGGAGATGCTTGTAATTGGGCTCTTCGGAGGGGTCCTCGAGTTCCAGTCCCTCATGGCTTATGTGCCAGAGATTCCTGTCCCTGCTGTAGGAAGAATCAGCACTGAAGGGAAGATCGATGCCGTGGGCCCTGCAGTATTCTATCTCGGATTCCCTGGAATCCATGGTCCATGCGGGATCTCTCCATGCGGCGATTATCTTAAGGTCAGGGGCGAGAGCCTTGATGCCAAGTTCGAACCTTATCTGGTCATTGCCCTTTCCCGTGGCGCCGTGGCAGATGGCAACTGCCTTCTCTTTTCTTGCGATCTCCACCAGTCTCTTTGCGATAAGAGGCCTTGCCATGGAGGTGCCGAGAAGGTACTGGTTCTCATAAACGGCGTGAGCCTTTACGCAGGGCATGATGTATTCGTCAGCAAATTCATCCGTTACATCTTCGATGTAGAGCTTTGAGGCTCCGCAGGATTTTGCCCTTTCCTCAAGGCCGTCCAGTTCTTCCTCCTGTCCGCAGTCTATGCAGACACAGATAACTTCATATCCGTAGTTTTCCTTAAGCCAGGGAATGATGGCTGTGGTGTCAAGACCCCCTGAATATGCAAGTATTACCTTTTCTTTTTTAGCCATTTGAGTTATCCTTTCTTTTGTACCTTGTTTCCAGAAAAATGATACAACGATTTATTTCATCGTGCAAGAGAAAATATTCAAAAATCTGGAATAATTATTCACGTTATTAATATTTTATGCATTGGATGTTGCATATTATGCAGAAATGATGTATATTTATGCACAATCACCCCGGGGAGGACGGAGATCACGTTCCCCGGAAGCGTAAAGAAAGGCGCAGGAAAGGCGAATAAACGCCGGCAGTGCATCAGGAAAGGACAAGTAACATGATAAAGGCAGGTATCATCGGAGCTACAGGCTATGCCGGAAATGAGATCGTGAGACTTCTCTTATCACACAGGGAAGCTGAGATCGAATGGCTGGTATCAAGGAGTTTTGAGGGACAGTCCTACAGCGATATATACAGGAACTTTTTTGACATTCTGGATATGGAGTGCCTCGGCAGTGAACTGGATGATCTGCTGGACAGGGTTGATGTGGTATTTACCGCAACGCCCCAGGGATATCTCTCTTCCGTTATTAAGGAAGAGATGCTTAAAAAGGCCAGGTTCATAGATCTCTCCGCAGACTTCAGGATCAAG
>CADBTX010000078.1 GCA_902797705.1 uncultured Lachnospiraceae bacterium
CACACTTCCCCCGCCGGTGGCTGCTCCTGCAGTACCAAATCCCGCAGGTCCAAATCCGGGGCCGGCAGGTGGCCCTCCGGCAGGCGGTGTTCCGGCAGGTGGACCCCCGGCAGGTGGTGTTCCGGCAGGTGGTGTTCCGGCAGGTGGAGTTCCGGCAGGTGGTGTTCCGGCAGGTGGACCTCCACCCGGAGGCCCCGCAGCAGGACCTAATCCCCAGATCGATAACCGGGCTCTTAATGATGCCGCTGCAGAAAAGGATATTTCCGAGTACACAGGTCAGTTTGACCTGAATGCGCTTACTGCGGCTAATGAAAACCAGCTTTCCTCATATGATAAGACTAACCTTCCGATCCGGTCGAGAAAAGCGCCGGGTGCAAATTCTGCCAATACCGAGGCCAATTTTATAAAAAGACATAAAAGGATACTTATGCTGGGGCAGGCTGATCAGGCAGGTATAAAGACCAGATTTAAGCTGGACAGCAGATTTATAGGTCAGAAAGCCAAAAGACAGTTTGATCCCCAGTCCCTTGATCTTCCGGTTCCTGTCGTAAATCCCGCTCCGGATTATTTTGATTTGAAGTATGCGGAATCCATGAATCTGGAAGCCGATGAAAAGGATGTTTACGGACGTTATCTTTTTTCCGAAAAAACCGCGAATATCGAGGAAACAGAGGTAAGTAAAACCGGGGAAAAGGTTCACGGATTCTATCTGAACGGTGAATTCGTCACTGATGAGCATGCTGCCCCCGGCGAAGATGTGGCCGACAAAAAAGGAATGTCATATTCTAGCAGGCCTAACTGGGATAAGCTAGATAAGGCCGAAAAATTGAGGGTTGCCATAAGACAGTCCCCTTTCTTTAAGCATGTAAATTCCAGGACCATACAGTTTTACGCCTCCTATCAGACTGATGACGACAAACTTTCCCAGGTCTTAGATGCCAGAGCCAAAGCTATGGCAGGTTATCATGGGCAGCTGCTTACAGATGCCAATAAATCAACCCTTTTGAACAGTGTAGTAGAAAATAATCTCAAGGGGAAGATGATCTGCCAGTATATCATCAACGCTGTGAATCACAGGCCTCCGGCACCCGGTGGCCAGCCGGCGCCTGCCTTTGACCCCATGTCGGATCCTGTCATCAAATATGCAAATACCAACCATTCGGAAGGCCTTTACAACGCATGTATTTTTCTCCTGACCCAGAATTCTCCGAATCTCTGGGACACGGCCCGTACCATCACTTTATCATGTAAGGCTGCAAAAGCCCGGACAAAATATAAGCTGAATCGGCATTTTCCCAAAGCCGGCAATCTCATGCGTATGGCTCTTTTAGAAGAACTTGCCATAACCGGTCCTTTTAAGGCAAGGCTCGATCCTGATGATCTGGAAGGCTCCTTCTTTGATTTCACCCATCGTGAAGCTTATCTGGAGGAATTGAATAACAGAAGAGGAGGGGTTGGCTTATGGTTTAAGAAGAACATTCTTAACGGAAAGCTCAGGAGAACCCTTTCGACTGCCGGCGGTGAACTGGCATCGGGAGTTACGGATTTTGTTCATGCGGGGGACCTGGTTTCTGATTACAAGGACAAGTATGATGTAAACCATGATTCCCAGCTTTCTGATTCGGAAAAAACAGAAAAGCTTGAGAAAATTAATAAAACGATTGAGGATAAGGATGAAAAATATAACGATATATCCCGTGAAGAAGAGCTGTGGACATCCTATGCTGAAACTGTATCCTCTTTTACGCGTCTTCCTTCCACGATCAGTGCCGGAGTCAGTATCGGTCTCGTAATTCCTACCGGTGACACCTCTGCAAGAGATGTATTTTCCGACCTGAGCATATTGACATCTATGTTCAGTGTAGCGTGGAGCTTTGTGGAACGTGTAAAAAAGGTCCACCGGCATATCCACCGCAGCCAGCAGGAAAAGGATTCATCTCTTGAAGACCTGGATCACAACACTGCGAAGGATATCCTGATATGTATGGATAACATTCTGGTGTTTCTCCAGCTTATCTGCGGGGGTATCAACAATCATGTGTCCGAGGTTGAGGGCAGAGGCCTGCTGGAAGTAAAGATGCCCGAGTTTAACAAAATCGTGACCATGATAAATTCGGGAATAGACATAGTACGAAGGATCATTGCCATCATCAAAGAAAGCTTTACCATACATGCAGCCACCACAAGGATCGGGCGTATCGATGCCGAAAGCGGTAATCTTGCAACGGCACTGACGGCCTTTAAGGATACCACCGGAAATACCGGCACCCAGACGCAAAGGGATCTGGGAAAGGCAGCCAGCGAGAATTCACAGAATCAGTTCTTCCTTGCTCTTACCCGGATCAATTCAAGGAAGGAAAGGTCTGAGGCCATAGGAAATATAGTCAGCAATGTTTTTACCATGGCAAAGGATGCGGGCTCTTTTTCCGATGATCCCGCATCCCTGATAATAAGAGGTGCAGGTACCATTCTTGCCAAAACCACCGATTTTGTCACCTGGTGTGTGGGAAAACTAAAATACGACAGGGAAACCTTTAATACCAGCATAGGAACAATGCTGGGAGATAAAGAGTATGCGGGAACTCCCTACTTTGATAAGGTGCTGAAGAGAGAGACAGGTATTGTAAACAAGGATTATCTTGTGGATCTGGCCCGTATATTTATGTCTATTGATACCCATTCCATGATCAACAATCCAAATGCAAGCGAGGGAGAAAAGGATCTGGCGGCTTCCGTTGTGGGCACCTTGTACGGAAATGTCAGGGACAATGTGGGGGCAAGAAAGGACGATGTGATCAAGACCATAAAGCTCAAGGACATGCTTACATATACCGGTTTTGATGAAGGGTCTGACTGGAGGGCGGTCCTTAGGAATTCCCTCATGAAGGATGGTTGATATGGTTATTCAGGGAATACTCTTAGGCCTTGCATTGGCCATGGATGCTTTTTCTGTTTCTGTGGTAAACGGTCTCAATGAATCGGGTATGTCCAGAAGAAAAACCCTGTGCATTCCCTTCACTTTTGCCTTTTTCCAGTTCGTCATGCCTCTCGCCGGATGGTTCTTTGTTTCAAGGATGACAATTGTCTTTCAGGGTATTAGGCCGTTCATTCCATGGATCGCCTTTATTATCCTTCTTTTTATCGGTGGAAAGATGCTGCTTGACAGTATCTTAAAGCTTAAGAACGGCGGGGTGGAAGAGGAATATATCCTGGGGTTTGTTTCCCTTATATTGCAGGGGATCGCGACTTCCATCGATGCTCTGTCTGTAGGTTTTACAATTTCCGACTATCGTTTTCAGGAAGCGGTGCTGATATCGTTTATCATTGCAATTGTAACATTTATCCTCTGCCTCATCGGGATCGTATTCGGAAAAATGATAGGCAGCCGGATCTCCCATGTAGCCGGAATCTTCGGCGGGATCATACTGATCTCCATAGGGATAAAGATCTTAACATAAGGCCATTGGAACCGTCCCAATGCCATTAAGTTAAGCCTTCCCCCATTGGGGGAAGGTGTCAGCGAAGCTGACGGATGAGGGGTTAACGATCTTAACTTAACGCCATTGGAACCGTCCCCGTTGACTTCCAAAGAAAACAGACGGATAAGTCACCGAGAACCGTCCCCGTTGACTACTTGACAGAGGATGAGAATCCGGTTATGATGAGATCACCAACCGACAGCCTGTCGGTTAGGCTGCGGAAGAAGTGATCCATTCAGAGGTGAAGTCTTGAGAGTTGTTAAAGAAGCAGCAGAAAGAAGGAAGGAGATACTGGATGCGGCGGAGCAGCTTTTCGCCGCAAAGGGTTATGACAAGACCAGTACCAATGACATCCTTGAAAAGGTCGGGATAGCCAGAGGTACCCTTTATTATCACTTTAAGTCCAAGGAAGACATACTGGACGCGATGATAGAGAGGGTAAATGCTTCTCTTATCGCCAGAGCGAAGATGATCGCAGCTGATACTTCCGTTCCGGTACTGGACAGGATCGTTATGGCTATATCTGCCTTAAATGTGGATTCAGATATCGGGAATGAGATCATAGATCAGGTTCATAAGCCCCAGAATGCTCTCATGCATCAGAAAATGCGAAATGACCTGACAGAGGGAGTGGTACCGGTGCTGACGGAGCTTGTTGATGAGGGAAACACCCAGGGTGTATTCAGGCTGAAGTACCCGAAAGAAACAGTGGAAATGCTGATCCTATACTCGGCCATCGTTTTCGAGGATGATTATGATGAGGATAAGATCAGGTCTGAAAAACGGATAAAGGCTTTTCTCTGCAATACGGAACTGCTTCTCGGAGCAAGGGAGGGCAGTGTCCAAAAGGCTATGAGGAAGCTTTTCAGGTAAGGAGAACTGTTTTAAGGAAACTGTAGAGGGTTTCCTTTTTCTACACAAGACTACCGACAGACAGTCGGTCGGACGAACGAAAGGAGAAGATGATGAAAAAAGATAATGCTTTCAAAAGGTTTCTGATACTCTGGTCTGGGGATCTTATATCCCAGATCGGAGGGGGACTTACAAGCTTCGGGCTGGGAGTCTATGTTTTTAATGAGACGGGAAGCGCAGCATCCATGGCGCTTGTGACTCTTCTCGGATTTCTTCCGGTCCTTCTTCTTTCGGTGCCTGCCGGAGTCCTGGCGGATATGTATGACAGAAGGGTTCTCATGATGGTCGGTGACGGATGCTCGGCGCTCGGTATCCTCTATATCCTGATAATGATCATGAGAGGAGAGGGGACAGTCCTTCAGATCTGCCTGGGGGTCTTCGCAAGTTCAGTCTTTTCATCTCTGCTGGAGCCCTCCTTTAGAGCAACGGTTACGGATATACTGACCGAAGAGGAGTATACGAAGGCCAGCGGAATG
>CADBTX010000079.1 GCA_902797705.1 uncultured Lachnospiraceae bacterium
GTGATCCCCTGAGCGATATGACAGTTCTCGGGGATGGCATGGACTATCTCCGTGGGGCGGGAAGTGATATCCTTGTCCACGAAGCGATTCAGATTAAAGATAAGTTCTGCCAGATAAATGGACTTCCGGGACATTTAATCATCACCTCCGGAGTTTGAAATATGCTCCAGTGCATTCCGGATCTGTTCGGGAGTAGTGGGCTTCTGGAGGAAATCCTTCGCTCCTGCCTTTATAGCCTCTCTTAAGTGTACCTGGGTTCCCACGGAAGAAACCATAACGATATAAGCGGAGGGATTTGCTTCGCAGATCTCCTTGGCAGCAGTGATGCCGTCCTTTACAGGCATTACGATGTCTAAAAATACCACATCCGGCTTTTCCTTGAGATATGTATCAATGGCCTCCTGCCCGTCAAAGACCTCAACGATGTTTTTACATCCAAGGCCTTTAAGACCATCCCTCAGATTCTTTCTTGCCAGCAGAGAATCATCGCATATCATTACTTTAAGATCAGAAATTTCCATAAAAAACCTCTTCTACATAGTTTAGATTCTAATTTTTATCGAAAAAACAAGAATCGTATTTGACCAGGCGGCCAGCCTGCTGGTCGGCGTGTCCGGCGAAGCCGGATTTTTGCGGATGATCACCGATCTCCCCCGCAAAAAGTCTTAGATTTGTAAATTATATAACAATAACTCCGCTTTTTCAATGAAAGTATTGTTAAAAAAGGGATGAAAAACAAGAATCTATGGTTTTTTGCATCTATTGATGAAATTCCCTGTTTTTGGTAAAATCGAGAGGACTTTATGTAAATAAACGGGAGAGAAAGGATACGTACCACCATGGCGGAGAGTGAGAAGAATTATTCGGAGATAACGCCGGAAATAAGGGAACTGGCCAAGGAGGCCGCCCGTTCCACGGTCATCGACTCCGAGCTGTACAGGCAGTATGACGTAAAAAGAGGTCTTCGTGACCTTAACGGAAAGGGAGTCCTGGCGGGACTTACCCATATTTCCGATATACAGGCAAAGAAGATAGTTGACGGAAAGGAGATCCCCACAGAGGGACATCTCTATTACAGGGGATATGAGATAGAGGATCTCGTTAACGGTTTTACGAGGGACAGGCGTTTTGGCTTTGAGGAGATCACCTACCTTCTTTTATTCGGACATCTTCCCAATGCCCGGGAGTTAGAGGAATTCAGCAATCTTATCGGATATTACCGTTCCCTGCCCACCAGCTTTGTCCGGGATATCATAATGAAGGCTCCGAGCCACGATATGATGAACAGTCTGGCGAGAAGTGTACTTACGCTCTATACCTATGACGACGCGGCGGACGATATCTCCATTGAAAACGTGCTGCGCCAGTGCCTGCAGCTTATCGCCCTTTTCCCCATGCTCTGTGTATATGGTTTTCACGCCTATGCCCACTATCATGACGGGCAAAGCCTTATCATACACCAGCCTGACAAGGAGCTGTCCACGGCTGAAAATCTTCTCAGAATATTGAGAACGGATTCCGAATACTCTGAGCTTGAGGCCAGGATACTTGACGTTGCCCTGGTGCTCCATATGGATCACGGCGGTGGTAACAACTCCACCTTTACTACTCACGTGGTGTCATCCACGGGTACCGACACCTACTCTGCCATTGCCGCTTCCTTAGGCTCTCTTAAGGGACCCCGCCACGGCGGTGCCAATATCAAGGTTGTCCGCATGATGGAGGATTTAAAGAGGAATGTAAGTGATGTCACGGATGAAGATGAGGTCCGGGATTATCTTAAAAAACTTCTCCACAAAGAGGCCTTTGACAGGAACGGACTGATCTACGGCATGGGTCACGCGGTTTATTCCATTTCCGATCCCAGAGAGAAGATATTCCGTTCCTTTGTGGAAAAGCTGGCGGATGAAAAAGGCTATTCTTCGGAATTCAACCTCTATTCGATGATAGAGAAGCTGGGCCCCGAGGTCATCGCCGAGGAAAGGCAGATGTACAAGGGTGTCTGCTGTAATGTGGACTTTTATTCGGGCTTTGTTTACAAGATGCTGGGACTTCCCGAGGAACTCTTTACACCTATCTTTGCCTGCGCAAGGATAGCGGGATGGAGCGCCCACAGGATAGAAGAGCTAAGCAATAACGGAAAGATAATAAGACCTGCTTACAAGCCGGTTTCGCCAATAAGCAGGTACATTCCGATGGATGAGAGATGACCCGTAAAGGGTGATCATTTCAGGTATTTTATTTCATATCTCCTGGTAAAAACTGCAAAGACTATGCAGGTCAGGAACAGTGTTCCGGTGATGCCGAGATTCACGTAGAGGGGCACCTTCATGTAATTGTCTATGTACATGGATGCAAGCCCCAGAACGAGAAACAGTCCGCCGCACACCATATTTACCGGGAACATGGCTTTAATAAAACCCTTGGGGTCTCTGGCGGAAAGAATGTCGATATCCTTGCCCACCAGCTGGCTGGAAAGGGAACCGGTGGTCTTCATGCGGATGCCGGAATAAATGATGTAAATACCTGCCAGAATCTCGATTATATCGAATATATTATTAAATCCTGCGTCATTCATGGGGATAATAATAGCAAAAATCATTATAAGAAGCAATACACAGAATACATGAAGCAGATAATCAGCAAATATAAAGATCATTTTCTTTTTATATTGATGTCGGTCCTTTTACTTGTTGTTTCCATTAACAGGGACCGGCTCTTTGTGAAGTACTACTATGACTTCAAGAACGTAAATGCCGCCTTCTCAGGGGCTTCGGGGAAGACTTATGTGGTTGACAAGGGCAGGGAGCTCATTGTGATCCTCGGAGGGGACGGAAGGATATCCGGAATGCTGAAGGGCGGAGGGGACAATACCTTCTATTATGCCGACGAACTCACCGAGGGAGATGACGGAAGCCTCTTTATCCTGGATGAGGCATATTCCGGGAGTGAGGGTGAAAGGGATTACCGTATACTCCGTTTCAGGGATAATAAATATGAAACCCTGTTTAACAGCGGGGAAGCCGTGATATACGACATCCAGTATAAGGACGGGGTGATCCACTATCTCAGGGCTGAGGACTATGGCCTGGGACAGTATGAACTGACGCCGGGATCCGATCCGGAATTGAAAAAGAGGATCTTCTCCGGTGATATCTTAAATGATGCCACCCTGGACATTTCCAACGGGAATGCGGTCATTGCCACAAAGAGAGGCGCTGTAAGGATACAGTACAAGGATTCCTATACATGGGACAGCTTAAAGGCCAGCGGTATCCACATCATGCCAAGGAGCGTTTCCGCGAGAGAGGGGAAGGTGTATTTTTCCGAGCTTTACAGCGGGAGCATCGCTTCCTTCCGGGAGGATTCCCTGGACAGCTTTGACACGGTATATTCAGAAGAGAACCTGAAGATAGACAGCGTCAATGCCTCGGAGGACGGTGGTTTTCTGCTGGCTTCCGATCTTAAGAGCTATTACAGCATAGATGCGGAGGGGAAGGAAGAGGTTGTTTACCACCGTCAGGCTGAAAACATCCTGTTTGTCCATACGGTATTATGCTGGATCCTGCTTCTCGCCGGTGTCTCCATTCTGATCTATTTCCTGAAATTCATACCGGGACTCTTAAACGATCTCGTCCACAATGAATCCGCTCTCCGTATGGCGGCGGTCATTGTGGCTGTTATCATGGTGTCCGGCTTTATCGCCATGTCCCTTCTCTCGAATCAGAGGATCAAAGAGGACGAGAGCAATGTGGACAATATGAAGCTCTTCAGCGATGTCATGCAGGATTCTCTTGATGTAAGCTCACTTTCAAAGATCAGATGGGAATACGATTACATGGGTTCCGCCTATATGAGGTTCAGGGATTCCGTGGATTATCTGGTGAAAGATACGGAGGCACAGGGGCAAAACTACAAATATGTATTTTATGACCTTTCCGACGGCTGCAGATATCTGCTGGATTATGATGACACTGTGATGTGCGGAGAACCCCTGGGGAAGCTGGCGGACATGACCCTTTCGGAGTGCTTCAGGACCGGCAGGACCTATGCCGTAAGATCAAGGGATTCCGAGGGACTGTGGCTCAGCATCATAAGCCGGATATCGGATGAAAACGGCAATCCCGTGGCTGTTATGGAGATAATGACAGACCTTAATTATAAGGAGCTGGAAAGGGCAAAGGAGACAAAGGATACGGTGATAAACGTCCTCTGTTCCTCTGCGGTCATGATGATGCTCATCATAGAAGCCCTGTTCCTCATTTCCTTTTATGAGGATAATGCCAAGCTCGAGGGGCAGAAAAAGGATACATACCGTACCGTGCCCCTAAGGACGGTAATGGCCCTTACCTATCTTGCCCAGGCCATGCAGGATCCCTTTATAACGGTGCTTTCTTCAAGGCTCTATTCCGTAAAGCTACCCTTCCCGGCGAGTGTGGCGGCGGGACTTCCCCTTACTGCCCAGCTCTTCATGATGGCGGTGACCTCCTTTATCGTGGGACACCTTTCGGAAAAATGGGGAAGCAAGAAGCTGCTGTTTGCGGGCCTTTTTATAGATATCGCTTCATACGTGGTCTGTGCCGTTTTCTGCACGAGCTACACCGGGATCATCATCGGAAATATCCTTATGGGTGCAGGAACGGGAACTCTTCTGGTGTCCTGCAATACCATAGCTGCAAGAGGGGAGACCATGGAGTCCACTGCCGCCGGTTTTTCCGGGATCATGGCGGGATCCCTGTCGGGATTTACAATGGGTGCCGGTATTTCGGCCCTCATATTCCCCGTGGGAGGAGCCAGGCTTTCCTATATTGCCGCAGCCCTCTTTATGGTCCCTGTGATCTTCATAGTCCAGTTCTCGGAGAATGTGAAGCCTGAGATAGAGGATAAGGCAAAGGGCGCCAACAGCATCGGCTTTGTCAAATTCATGTTCAATCCAAGGGTCCTCGGTTTCTTTATCTTTATCCTGGTACCCTTTATGATGACCATTTCCTACAGAGAATACTTCTTCCCTCTCTATGCCATGGATCATGGAATGGATGAAGTGAAGGTGGGTCAGATGTTCTTATTCTGCGGACTTCTGGTCATATACATAGGTCCCTATATCTCCGAATGGGTCATAAAGCATTTCGGAACCTTCTGGAGCGTTGTTTTTGCAAGTGTTATAATGGGAATTAATATACTTTTCTCCGGTGCTTTCCTGTCGCTGCCTACGGTCATTGCGGGAGTGGTGCTGCTGTCGCTTTGCGTTTCCTTTGCGTATACCTGTCTCTATACATATTTCGAGCAGCTGCCTGACAGTCTGCTGTACGGGGACGGAAAAGCCATGGGGATATATTCCGTATTTGAGAATCTGGGACAGACAGTGGGACCCATGGTATATGGCGCTCTCATGCTTCTTGGACAGAAAAAGGGAATGATGCTGTTTGGCGGATTGGTTTTGCTGTTCGTCCTATTCTATATTATCGCAATGAGAAGAGAAAAGAGATTCTTCCGTTGAACGGGTTTTGTTATGCTGGAGTATTTGGATTTTTGTAAAGAGGACATTGATACACTGACGGAATATTACAGCAGGTATCTGAATGACGGGGAGGGACTTATCGATTTTATAAGGACCGCCGCCGAGGGGGATGGGTATTTTGGCTCAAAGGCTGTGGAAAACGGGACCATCGTTGGATTTTTTACCTTTCAGCTGGGAATGATGTTCACGTACCCGAGACCCGATCTCATAGAGAAACTGGAAAAAAGGACCGGAGGAAAAAAGACGGTCACCGTGGATACCCTGGTGGTGCTTCCGGAGAAGCGTGGCAAGGGTGTCGCAGGAAGTTTAAGGGAAAGAAATTCCCGGCTCCTTAAGGAACGGGGTATTTCCTTTATGCTTGCCGAAAGCTGGATCTATCCGGACGGAAGAGTGCCGTCCTTTAGGGTATATGCGGATATGGGCAGGATCGTTTTTGAAGAAAAGATCCCCTTATTCTATAAGGATCTCGGAAAATATGGAATTACCTGTCCGATCTGCGGCAGTGAGTGCAGATGCGGTGCGGATATCCTTCTCACGGAGCTTACTTCATAAGTGGGATAAGCGGGTTTTAAGACAGCTGAAAAACGGCTTCTCATCAGCTGCCGCCTGAAGGATGGCAGGCTGCCTGAAAAAGGCCTGCAGTAAGGAGCAAGATATGAAGAGAACGAAGCTGAACGTAAAGATCATGATCATCCTGGTGGTCCTGATGACGGTCATGTCAGCGGCCATCATCTACATAAGCAGTGCCAATCTAAGAAATACCTACTATGGCATGTATAACAAAAAAGCCCAGGATCTGGCGAGGATGGTTGCCGATCAGCTGGACGGGGACTGGCTTAAGAGCTTCTCGGAGAACATGGAGCAGGACGAGCAGTTTGAGTCCACCAAGTCCTTTCTTGATAAAATAAAGACTGATTTCCAGGATATTCAGTATCTCTATGTACAGGCGCCGGGAGATACGAGTTTTACTTATCTCATAGACGCCCAGACCCCTGAGGATGATCCGGAATACATTAATAAACCCGGAGATGTTTACACATACCAGGAATCGGATTATGAGCATTTTGTTCCGGACATCAAGGCCGGGAGAGCTTCATCAACGCTGATACTGGGACCGGATGTGGGATACGGAGAGACCCTTTCGGTGTGGGCACCTGTCTTTGATTCAAAGGGCGAAATGGTGGCAATGGTGGATGCGGACTATGTCCTTTCCGAGATAAACCCCATCATCTACGCTAATATCCGCCGTATCGCAGCCGTGGAGATATGCTGCATCATCCTTGTGGTTATTCTCATGGTATTCATCTTAAACAGTATGGTCATAAAGCCCATTACCGGTCTGTCCGGCATAGTAAGTTCCTATGAGCACGGTGAGCTGGTGGAGGATATATCGGTATTTGACAAGCATAATGATGAGATAACGACCCTTGCCTATTCCTTCAGGGACATGACTGTCAGGATCGAGAATTATATCAGGGATCTCACCATTGTGACCGCCGAAAAGGAACGTATCGGAGCGGAGCTGAATGTGGCGACCCAGATACAGGCGGACATGCTTCCCCGTATCTTCCCGCCCTTCCCCGACAGGAACGAATTCGATCTGTTCGCTTCCATGAACCCTGCAAAGGAGGTGGGTGGCGACTTCTACGACTACTTCCTTATTGATGAGGACCATCTGGGAGTAGTCATGGCGGATGTGTCCGGAAAGGGAGTGCCGGCGGCGCTCTTTATGGTCATAGCTAAGACCCTCATTAAGAACAGAGCCCTTATGGGAGATAAGGTGGGGCCGGGAGAGATACTCTCGTATGCAAACGATCAGCTCTGTGAAGGAAATGACGCGGAACTTTTCGTTACGGTATGGCTCGGTATCATGACCATTTCTACGGGTCATGTGCAGTTCGCCAGTGCGGGGCATGAGTATCCCGTATTCTACAGGAATGAAAAGGGCTTCGTTATAGAAAAGGATAAGCACGGTCCTCCGGTTGCCACCATGGAAGGTCTTCACTTCAGGGAGAATGAGACGGTGCTTCAAAAGGGTGAGATGCTCTTCCTCTATACAGACGGCGTGACCGAGGCCACCAGTGCGGCTACCGAGCTATTCGGCGAGGACAGGATGGTTGAGTCACTTAATAAGTTCTCCGGAGAACAGGTGGAGGACATCGTAAAGGACATGAGAGGGGATATCGACGCCTTTGTGGGAGAAGCGCCGCAGTTTGATGATATCACCATGCTCTGCTTAAAGTATAACGGATTACCTGAATGATAGATTTTAAGCCTATGGATCGTGGGAATTTTATAATGATACTGATCCCCCTTCTTATATCCGTGCTGCTTTCCGGCTGCGGATCGGGCGGGGAGAGTAACGAGGTATTGAAGGTCTGGGATGCGGAGAATCCGGGGAATCAGGCGGCTTCCTCCTTTGGTGAAAATGAGAGCGATGAGGAAGGCTCTGCAGAGTATGACCTTACAAAGAAGATCGGAATGGTCACCGATATCGGAGGGATAGATGACGCTTCCTTTAACCAGAGCGCCTGGGAGGGACTTACCTCCTTATCCGAAAAGACAGGGGTCGAGACTGTATTTGAGGAAACCGTAGGTGATAAGACCTTCTCCGATAATTTTGAAAAGATCATTTCCGACGGAGCAACTCTGTGCTGGGGCATAGGCTATGCTTCCGCAGATGCACTTCTTGAGGAATCGGAGAAAAACCCGGATGTGAGTTTCGCTGTTATAGACAGTTCTTATCCGGATACTCCGGATAATGTGACAGGAGTGACCTTCAGGGCCCAGGAACCCTCATTTATCGTGGGCTATATAGCGGCCACTGCTACCAAGACCGGAAAGATCGGCTTTGTGGGAGGTGTTCACGGGGATATCATCGATCAGTTTGAATACGGATACCGCTCCGGCGTGGACTACGCCGTCAGCGTTTACGGGAAGCCGGTGGAGGTGGATATCGAATACACCGACAGCTTTTCCGATGAAGACAAGGGAAAGGCGATAGCAAAGAGGATGTACAGCGAAGGGGCCGACATTGTTTTTGCGGCAGCAGGAGCCTGCGGCATTGGGGTTATAGAGGCCGCAAAGGAAAACGGCAGATTCGCCATCGGAGTTGACAGGGACCAGTCGGATCTGGCTCCGGACAATGTCCTGACCTCGGCCATGAAACTGGTTAATGTGGCTATCGAGAGAGTGTCAGACTCCTATTTGAAGAATGAGGAGATCGGAGGAAAGACTTTAAGTTTCGGACTTACGGAAGGAGCGGTGGGTATACCCGCAGAGCATGAAAACTACAGGGACGAGATATATGACGCTGCCCTGGTGGTGGAGGACATGATAGAGACCGGAGATCTGAAGCCTCCCGCAAATGAAGAGGAATACAAGGCGTTTGTAAAGGAAATGGAGGACAAAAATGGCTGAGATAGTAAGGGAAAGACCTGATTTTTACGACAAATACATCTGCACGGGAAACTCCACCTGCTTTGATGTGTGCTGCAATGCCTGGGTGATACCCATGGATAAGAGGGCCGCTGATCTTTACAATGAATATCCCGGGGAGACAGGGGAATATCTCAGGAAGAATATATATCACAATGAGAAGAACGAATGGTTCATCAGACTTCATGAGGACGGCCGCTGCCCCTTCCTTACAGAGGATGACCTTTGCGGAGTCCGCTTAAAGGCCGGGGAAGATGCACAGATACTGATATGTGATGTCTATCCCAGGGAAAGGGATATTAAGGCCGGCTATTACCGCCTGGATACCCTCATGCTTTCCTGCTGCGAGGTGGGAAGGATCTTTTACAAGGAGACCGGGGACAGACTGAAATTCATAAGGACCACCGAAAGCAATGATGAGCCGGAGATCAGTCCGGAACTCAAAGAGAGGACTGACAGGCTCCTTGCCTTCAGGGACGGCATGGTGGAAGCCATCGAAAACGGCTCCTTTGACAGGAATCTCTTTGAGGTTAGGGAGTCCACCGACACCATAAAGGGGATACTGGAGGACACCATTTATTTTGAGAATAACGGAAGGTCGGAGGAGGTTTTTGCAAATCTAAGGAAGCTCCTTCCCGAATCCGGGGATCTTATCAATGATCTTCTTCGTGATGTACCGGAGCTTAAAAAGTGGCTCCGTAAGACTGCGGCCTATTTTGCACACCGCAATCTCCTGGATTCCTTCCAGGACGGAAGCGTGGAAGGACCGCTGCTTTCCGTATTCCGTTCGATCCACGTGCTTTTGCTGATCTGTCTTTCGATCTATAAGGAAAAGGGCAGCTTCGACGTGGAGGATATGATAGAGAGCGTCCATATCTTCGGAAATATCTATATCATCTCCATGCATAATATCTCCCTCCTTAAGGAAGTGAGGAACAGGTCAAAGGACAGTGATTATGTGTTAAATGAGAATTCCGAGATGAGGCCGTATCTTTATCCGTGAGGTTGATCTGGGGAGTAGACCCTCATCAGTCAGGCCTGCGGCCTGACAGCTTCCCCCTGAAAGGGGGAAGCCAAACTTTGGCTTGTCATTACGTGGCCCTGGCTTCCCGCTACGTGGCCCCGGCTTCCCCCTGAAAGGGGGAAGCTGTCGGCGGAACGCCGACTGATGAGGGTCTAATCCCCTTGTCTTCCGGGGAGTATATAGATATAATCAGTTGTATTGAGGGGAAAACAGAGGAGGATCAGAATGGAAAAGGCAAAGGTTTATTTTACCGACTTCAGGACGGTCATTGGTACAAGTCTTACGGAAAAGCTTCAGAA
>CADBTX010000080.1 GCA_902797705.1 uncultured Lachnospiraceae bacterium
GCCGATGATACAAAGGTCAGTATAAGTACCGGCACCTCCGCCCAGGTCTGGGAGGTAAAAAGGAGCACCGCCAGCACCAGCACCGCTACAACCATTGAAACCGTGGTCATTTCATTATTGATGATATCTGCGGTCTGATCCCCCATGGAGGTAGAAACAAAGAGATCATAGCCCGCAAGGGAGCCCTTGACCTCATCCAGCGCTACAAGCGCCCTCTCGTCGTCCTCCGGATACTTGAAGGTTATGCTGTAGAGAGCGGAGAAATTATTGTAATGCTCATCCGTATTGTCGAATTCCAGCATGGAAACGTCATCCCGCGCCTCGATCATTTCGGAGAGTTCTTCTGCCGTATCGTAGTCGATATTGGTGACCATCACCTTGGCTGTACCGTAGGTCACGAATTCCTCATCCATAAGGTCAATGCCCTGGCTTGTCTCGGTATCATCGGACAGATATGCGGCGAGATCGTTCTCCACCTTTACCCATCCCGCTGCCACAACGGAAAAGATGATGCCGATGGCAAACAGCAGGAAGAAGAGATTTCTCCTGTCCACCACAAAAGTGGCGACCTTTATCATAAACGAATTATTTCCCTCTTTTGATTCCATTCCTATTCTCTCCTAATGAAACTCCTTACTTATTATCCCTTATCTTTGAAATGATATCCTGATATCTGCTGTGACCGTTTTCAGCGAAATTATTTAATACCATGCCGGCTCCGAAAAGCTTATGATACTCGATCTGCTTCTTCAAATGGATATACTGTTCTTCCAGTGCCGCACGCTTTTCTTCCCGTTCTCTCCGGCGTTCCTCCGCTTTCTCCCTTAAGTTCTCTTTTCTTTCCTCTGCCTTTTCTCTGAAGGCCTCTTTCCGCTCTTCGCTCTTCTGCCTGCTCTCTTCCAGCCTGTCCATTGTCTTCATGGTATTCGTTGCAATGACCTCGGACATGCCGTCGCTTACACGGAGAATGGCGGCTTCCATCTTCTGCATGCGTTCCAGCTGTTTATTCAGCTTCAGTATGGTCATTACAGTGATGACGATATCCGTGATGAACATTATGTACACAAATATCAGTATTATCCTTCCCAGAAAGACAGGTATCAGATCTATAAGGTGGTCAAAGAAGGGCTGAATCACCCGGAGGACAAAGGCAATGGCCAGGCCCCAGACGATACTGAAGCCAAGACAGATATATCCGTTCAGATTAAATTTCCTGTCCCTGTAGTCCCACCACCTGGCGTGAAAAAGCTTATCCAGAAGGAATCCCGCGATAAGCTCAATAAGAGTGGCAAAGATCAAACCCACTACAAAAAGCAGAAGGGGGCTGGCCTTTTCCAGATCCGTCTCTACTCCGAAGGCTGTGCCAAGGATATTAAGGACAGACAGCACCATCAGGACCCCGCTGCCGTATACGGGACACACCGGCCCGTTCAGGAATCCTCTGTTTATCACCTTTCCCACGGTAACAGCGTGGAAGGCCACCTCTACCATCCATCCCACCATGGAGTAGATCATAAAATACCAGAGAACATCATAAATCGTCATTCCAAATATCATAACTGTTTCCTCATTTCAAACTTCATCACATGAGCGGCGCAAAAAGTCTTAAGATCATCTGAGTCAAGCGACGGATCCGCGACCGGCCGCTTCTGTATTCCTCCGTAACCTCCCTGCACTTCGGGAAGGTCTCTTCAAACATGTCCCTCATATCCGTCACTGCCCTGCAGTCGGAAAAAAGAACCCCGTTTTCAAAATGATGGTAAAGGCTTCTGAAATCCAGGTTTATGGTGCCGCACACTGCTACGGAGTCATCCGAAACACACTGCTTTGCATGGCAGAAGCCCGGGGTATACTCAAAGATCCTGACCCCGTTACGTACAAGGCCCGCATAATAGGATCTTGTAAGGCTGTACACTATCTTCTTATCCGGTATGCCGGGAGTTATGATCCTTACATCGACGCCGTTCTTTGCAGCCAGGGCAAAAGCGGAATTCATCTCCTCGGTGATGATAAGATATGGAGTAATGAACCAGGCGTATTTCCTGGAATTTCTCAAGACGTTCATGTACACCGTCTCCCCCACATGCTCTTCGTCAAGGGGGCAGTCGGCATATGGCTGGATAAAGCCCTTTTCCGCGGATTCATAGGGGATATCCGGAAGGAACTTCCTGAAACCACTGTCCTCTCCTTCGCTGATGGCATTCCAGTTCTCGAGGAAGGTTACGGTCAGGCTCTTTACCGCATCCCCTTCAAGCCTCAGCCCGGTATCCATCCAATGTCCGAAGGGCTCCGTCACATGGAAATATTCATCCGCGATATTGTAACCGCCGGTATATCCCACCCTTCCGTCAATGACGGTTATCTTTCTGTGGTCCCTGTTATTTATAAAAAAATTAAGTACGGGATTCATGGGATTGAAGACCCGGCATTTAATGCCGTCAGCCTCCATCTTCTTTACAAAGGAATTCCCGATAAAGCCCATACTTCCCACATAGTCATAGAAAAGACGGACATCCACCCCTTCCGCGGCCTTTGCCTTCAGTATCTCGTGAAGGGGCTTAAAGGAAGTGCTGTCCTCTATGGCGTGGTATTCCATAAAGATAAAATCTCTGGCAGTCTTTAATTCCTCGAGCTGTGCCTTGAAGCCCTCCTCCGCGTCGGCGTAAAACAGCATATCCGTATTGTTGTAAAGCGGATATCCTGAATAATCCCTCACATACCTGAACTGCCCTGCGGCAGCGGGGTTCTTTGATGCAGCTCTCTCAAGCTCCTCATCATTCTTCGGAAGCATGGGGATTAGAACGGCGTCCAGAGACTTATAGCGCTTAACCATCTTCCTCGTTCCCCTGTTTAAGCCCAGCATCAGGTACAGGAAAACGCCTATTATGGGGAAGGCGGAAATAAGGATGAGCCAGGGCATCTTTACGGAAGCCGTCTCATGCTTTCCGTATATGAAAAGCACAATGACCACCGCCAGTAAGGTGATAAGGAGAGACAGCCATGAATACCTGCTCTCCAGCCTGAAAAACAGGACATAGGCAAACAATATCTCCAGAAGAATGGCTACAACCGCAAAGAGTGCTCTTTTTAATCCGTTCTCAACTTTTTCTTTCTTCTCGGCATTATTACCCATAGAGACCCTTTACCAGCTTAAGATCATTTTTCGCTCATCTGCTTTACCGAATAGATACCAAGGGCAATGGAGAAAAGGAAACCTACTTCCGAAAGAAGGGGCATATTACCTCCAACATCCGGCCCCACCTCCGTAAGGCAGAGTAAGCATGAGCCAAAGAAGATCACGCAGGCAAATACCGCAAGAACGATATTCTTCACCATTTTCTCCAGGGCCTTTACAAGGGGTTCATAGCCCGTGAACTCCAGATTCACCTTCATATTGCCCTTAACGATATCCTTCAGGGCGTCGGCCGCAAGAGCCGGTATCTTTGAGGCCTTCTTTCCCAGGGAAAGAGCTTCCGTTCCAACATCTATAAGACTTTGCTTTAGGTCAAAGTTCTTCTTTGCCCTCTCCATGAACTTGCCTGAAAGTATCTCAAAGAGATTGAGGGCGGGACACATTTCTTCGATGACCCCCTCGATCATGATGAGGGATCTAAGGAGCATGGTAAATTCCGAGGGAAGTACTATGTAATTTCTGGTGGCAAGATCTCCGAAACTTGACAGCATATCGTCCACATTGACATCTGCTATGCTGGTCCCCGACATATATTGATCCAAAAAGCCGTCCAGATCCTGCATGAGCCTGCCCCTGTCCGTCTTTGCGGAGGTGGTTCCCGCAGACATGGCCGCAGTCGCCAGAGCGTCAGCGTCTCCCTGTATCACTCCCAGAACGACCTCGGATATCAGGTTCACATTTGCTTCGCTTATGGTGCCTATCATACCGAAGTCTATCCAATAGGGCTTTCCCTCGGAGAACATGATATTTCCCTGATGGGGATCAGCATGGAAGATTCCCACATCCAGAACCTGATGGACGTAGCTCTTTACGATCTTTTCTCCCACATCTTCAAGGCTGTAGCCCTCTTCTACGATCCTTTCCTTATCGGAGATGGAATATCCGTCCACATAGGTCATGGTAAGGATCCTCTCAGTGGAAAGCTCATCGATTATCCTTGGGCAGGAAACCTCCCCATCATCCTCTATGCATTTCTCACGGAAGAGACGGGTATTGTCCGCTTCATTCCTGAAGTCCAGTTCTTCCTTGGTGACCTTTTCCAGTTCCTCAACAACGGAAAGAAGATCCACCATGTTTCCGTTGTCGCCCCCTTCTCCCACCATGTTCACGATGCTTCCAAGCTGCTTTAAGAGCTCAAAATCCTGATCCGTCATTTCGGCGATAAGGGGCCGCTGAACCTTTGTAACTACCTTTGTACCGTCCTTGAGGACTCCGTAATGAACCTGTCCTATGGAAGCGGAGCCAAGTGGTTTGTCCCGGAATTCATCATAGATCTCATCGATCTTCTTTCCGGTCTCCTGCTCTATCACGGCCCTTGCCACCTCCGGATCCAGAGGCTGAACGCTCTGACGGAGTTTTACCAGTTCCTCACAGTAGCTTTCAGGGAAAAGATCTGTACGGCTGGACATGATCTGTCCTATCTTCACGTAGGTGGGACCCAGATCCTCAAGTGTAGTCCTCAGTTCTACCGGTGTAAGACCGTTTGCATAGAAATTATGCTTGGCGAAGATACCCATGATCTCGGCGCCGCGGGTTTTCTTCTTCACCTTCATATAGGCCACTTCTTTAGAAAGGAGCTTACTCAGTTTTTCACTGAGCTTTCTTTCCGGTTTATCCTCCCGGACTTCCACTCCCTCTTCGTTATCCAGCTGTTCTTTTATTATCTCCTTAAGCCTGCTCTCCTGAGCATTATCTTTCTCATTAGCCATATCGATCCTCTCCTTATGCATTTCTTATGGGCCAGACCCAGATAAGCCTCAGTGAACTGACTACCGATGAAAAAACTATGGCGATCCCAATGACCTGCTTAAATTCCTCGGGATCCTGCCACCAGGGGTTCACCATTATAAAGACGCCCGCCACAACCTGTATCACATGCAGGGGTATCAGCACCCACCAGCCCTTCCTCTCAGAACGTCTTGCATAAACATATGAATGGAAGATCCCATAGAGTCCGCCCAGTACCAGCACCAGTCCGAATAAAAATCCCAGCACGAAAAGCACGTCCTCCTGAAAGATGAGAACAGCGATACCAAGGATCCCCACGGCAATGGCAAAGGTCAGACTTATAAAGTGGATAAGTGCCTTTTTACTGCTTAAAAAATCAAATATCATTCCCAGGGAAATGATGATAAGCGCCGATCCCGCCGCCATTATAAGGGAGGAAAGATAATCCTCCGGAAGGATGATGAGCACCACTCCGAAAGCCAGAAGAATGATGGCAATCATTATGGCATTCCGCTTTATACTGTTTAAGCCTTCAAAAATCATAGGGGCCTCCTAATCCGTCAAGGTAGAATTTCTCATTTTTGCGCATTATATCACACATGATATCTTATAAACCCACTAATTTCAAGTATTTTTTTATTTAAGGGGGGGGGTCATAAGCTGAGTTTACATAAAGAGCCTGATCATCAGGGCAGAAGCCCCTGAACCAGGATTATCAGTATCAGAACAGGAAGTACGTATTTAAGGTACGCTCCAAAGGCCGCCGGCAGCTTAATGCCCGAGCCCGTATTTGCCTCCTTCAGGTAATTCTCAAAGCCCCATCCGTACTTCAGGGTGCAGAAAAGCAGGAAGATAATGGATCCTCCGGGAAGGAGCAGGTTGCTCACGATAAAATCCTCCGAGTCAAGAATGCCACGTTCCCCGATGATATGGATATCGCTCCACAGGTTGAAGCCCAGGACGCAGGGGATGCTGGCCAGCAGGATGACGATGCAGTTTATCACTATCGATCTTCCCCGATCCATTCCGAAGGTATCGCACAAAAAAGCCACCAGATTTTCAAAAACAGTCGTAACAGTTGAAAAGCTGGCGCAGGTCATAAATACAAAAAAGAGTGTTCCCCATATCCTTCCGTAGGGCATGTTCATAAATACCCTCGGAAGGGTGATGAATATAAGTGAGGGACCCTGTCCCGGCTCCACATTAAAGCTGAAGCAGGCGGGAAAGATGATAAGTCCGGAGATTATGGCCACAAAAGTATCTAAGAAGCAGATCCTCACGGATTCTCCCGCGAGGCTGTTATCCTCCGACATATAGCTGCCGAATATCTCCAGGCATCCGATACCGATGCTCAATGTAAAGAAGGCCTGACTCATGGCAGCGCTTATCACATTGCCGATCCCTTCACCCATCGCTCTCTCCCAGTCCGGAAGCAGGTAAAACTCCACTCCCCGGGCTGCCCCCTTAAGGGTAAGGGAATTGACCGCCATGATAACTATGAGGAGCAGCAGTCCCGCCATCATCACCTTGTTCACTCTTTCAAGCCCCTTGATAACACCAAGGCTCAATACTCCAAAGCCCAGTATCACGGTGATTGCGGTAAATATCCCCATTTCCACGGGATCTGCCAGCATTTTTCCAAAGATGCCCTCCACCTCCTCCGGCTTCACTCCGTCAAACCGTCCGGAGGCAAACTTATAGAAATAATCCACCATCCAGCCGGAAACCGTTGTGTAATACATCATAAGGATATAGCATCCGATGGCGCTCAGATAGCCATGGATATGCCACTTGCTTCCCGGCTTCTCCAGTTTCTGAAATCCTCTTAATACCGACAATCTGCTGGCTCTTCCCACCGCCAGCTCCATGGTCATCACCGGTATCCCCATGATCAAAAGGAAGATAAGATAGAACAGCACAAAAACCGCTCCTCCGTTTTCTCCTGCCACATAGGGAAATTTCCATACATTTCCTATTCCTATGGCGCATCCGGCACTCACAAGGATAAATCCCATCCTTGAGCCAAATCCGCCTCTTTCCTCTCCATTCATAAAGAATTCCTCCTGAAATATGTTTTACAGCACACGACATTGTACCACTTTTTCCGGGCCCGGTATCTATCTTGCAAAAAAAAGGCTTTTCGTGCTATTCTAGTACTTTAAAGAGGGAAGGCAAACGGGGTGATCCGCAGCCTTATTGAAGGGTCCGGGATATGAATATCGAACTTCAATGCTGTGCATTATTTATAATCTTTACCATCTCGGTCATGTTTTTTCGTGAGAAGAAGCTTGACCTTATGAACCGCAAACTGTTTCAGC
>CADBTX010000081.1 GCA_902797705.1 uncultured Lachnospiraceae bacterium
ATATTTCCCGCTGCTTCTTCCAGGGAAAGGAGGCCTTCCTTTCTGGCAACGTTGGAAAGATCTATTATCTGTTTGATTATATCGGCGGGCTTAACCTGATATGTCTTAAAGATCTGGGAAGTGGATTTCATTCCCGTGACGAAGTCTCCCACTGACCGGCTCGCAAAGACAGCAAAAAAAGCGCCTCCGAAGGTTATAACCGCAGAGTCACGATCAAGGAAAGACCATATTGCCGACATTCCGTTGGAACCCGTGATCCCGTAGAACATCAGACCAAAACACATTACCAGACCGACTATGGAAGCAATATCCATAATAAAACCTAACTCCTACTCCTCATTTATCCCGTCCCGGCCCTTTTGCCGCTTTTTCTCCTAACTACCGATGACGGCTCTCCTGAAACCGATAACGAGATTTTTTATATCCATCCTGCTTTCTTTTACAATGAGCTTCTTCCCGTTCTCAAATGTAAGCACCGTATCCGGCGTCTCCTCCACCGTCTGGATGTAATCTTCGTTCACGAGAATCTTTGTCTCATCGAGTTTTGTGAGCTCTATCATAGCTTCCTGAACTCCGCTCTTTTCAACTTTACAGGATAAATCAGCCAACATTATAACATAATCCCCCGAAAGGTAAAACCCTTCGGGGGGATTTTTTTCTGTAAGGCCAAAGTACCGCCTGAATTACCTCTTCAGATTGATAAGTTCTTCCAGAAGCGTATCGGAAACGGTGATGATACGGGAGTTTGCCTGGAAGCCTCTCTGGGTGGTGATCATGGTGGTGAACTCCGAGGAAAGATCCACGTTACTCATTTCCAGCTCTCCGGAGGCGTATGAACCGCCGTTTGCGGTTACGTCACCGATAACGGGAGCACCGGAGTTCATGGTCTCCACATAGAGGTTGTCTCCTGCCTTTTCAAGACCGGAAGCGTTTGAGAAGATGGCAGATGCGATCTGTCCCAAAAGCCTGGTCTGTCCGTTTGTATAGGAGCCGGTGATACGTCCGTCAACTCCCACGGATACGGAGCTTAAGGTTCCAACCGACCAGCCGGAGCCCTTGGTGTTGTCCACACCGCCGTTTCCGCCGTTGATGGTGGATGTACCCTTGTTGTCGATGTTCTTTAATGTAGCGAGGTCAACCTTGATATTCTTTGTAAAAGCATCTGCAGGGACAGCGTTGGGTCTCAGATTCTCATTTGGTGTACCCGGAAGGATCGAATTGAGATTCAGGTTAAACGAATTGTCTCCTGCCTTGTCTTTGTCATTTACCGTAGAAGGAACCTTATGAACACCGTCTGTTGTGCTGAAGCCTATCACAAGTGGAGTTGCAAAAGCATCAGTTATTGCAGTTCCCGGAGTTGTTATCTTTCCTTTATCATCCACTGCCTGTCCATTAAAGTTGCCGTTAAGAGCCTGTGTGAAAAACTTCTCTTTATTCTCGGCATATTTATCCATATCCAGAACACCGCCCACAGAATCCTTGGTCGCATCAGGATCCCTGAAAATGGTCTTTCCGTTGGAATCCAGCATATCGGTAACGGTGATCTTGTACTGGCCCTTAACGGGACTGGTGCTGTCCGGCGAAGGAAGGATCTTATACTTAACCGTATATCTGTATCCCTCATTATCATAGACCTTCATATCCACCACCTGACCGGTCTTCTGTGTAAGAGCATCCGAATTTGCATCCAGGATGCCTGTGATATATCCATTCTCTGTAGCTGCAGGATCGGATGTTTTATTCTTTGGACTCATGATCTTTAAGGGAACCAGTGCACTGGTGCTGATCTGCTGTTCTCCCTTATTCTCCACAACATCATAACCCTGCACAGTATATCCGTTGCTGCTCATGCAGAGGGTTCCGTCTGCATCCACAGTGAAAGCACCGGATCTTGTGTAGAACTGGCTGTTTCCATCGGAGACTATAAAGAAGGACTCTCCGTTGATACGGATATCAAAGGGATTGCCCGTGGTCTCTGCCGATCCGGCGGCAGTTACGTTTGAATAAATGGATGCGAGGCTGGTTCCGAGACCGATCTGCTTTGCATTGACACCGGCACGTCCCGTATTGGGGTTGGGACCTGATGAATTAGACTTGGTCTGATATACCAGATCCTGGAAATTGGCCTGTGCTGCCTTGTATCCGACTGTGTTTACGTTTGCTATGTTATTTCCGATTACGTCCATACGGGTCTGGTGTGTTTTAAGACCTGCAACTCCGGAAAAAAGTGATCTCATCATAAGGCATTTACCTCCGTTTTAACCCTGCTTTGGTTTTTCTTAAGCTATTACCGCTCCGTCTATGTTACTGAATACTTTGTCGTTTGATTCGCTGGCGTCCATGGCCGTTACCACCGTACTGCTCCGGGTATTCACTATGAAAGCCAGGTTGTCTATCATTACCAGGGAATCGTTTATCCCCTTTTTCTCCGCCCTTTCCATTCCGTCTGACAGGCGGTTCAGCTGACTCGTGCTAAGGTTTATGTTCCTGTCCGAAAGCCTCTCTTTTGCGTGTTTTGAAAACTTAAGCCCGAACTCCTCGCCCTGCTTTTCCGTAAGCACCTCTGCGAAGGTCCTCTGCCCCGTAAGGGCTTTCTGTGCGCTGCCCTTCAGGTTGTAGCGTTCGGTCAGCTCTTCTATGGAAGGGAAAGATGTATTATTTACATTTACCTTTGCCATATCAAACTCCTTTTTTCCGGATGTCAGTCCTCTGAACTGTTATCCCCTGCAACTCCGTTTGCGGCTGCGTTCTCTGCAGCGGTGGTGGCGTCTGAGCTGTCTTCGGTGAGGATCGCGGCTGCGTTCTCGATAGCGGCATCTGCTGCCGTGCTCTCTGTAGTGCTGTTTGCCGCCGTATTCTCTGTAGTGCCGTTCGCTGCCGTGTTCTCTGTAGTACTGTTTGCGGCTGTGTTATCCGTGTTACTGTTTGCCGCCGTATTTTCTGTAGTGCTGTTGTTTGCACTGCTGTTGCTGCTGTTTGATGAGGATTCCTCCTTATCCTTTGTAACATCGATACCGAAGTCCTTAAAGCGGTTTATGTACGCTTCCATGCCTGCCTGTATATCCGCTGAAAGGAAGGTCTTCTGATATATGCTCATCTCGCTGAAGGTTCCGTAGAGGGCTCTCATCCTGTCCTCATAGCTTGATGCATTTATGGCTGTCAGGTTATTCACGCCGGGAAGCTTTCCGTATGAGGAAGCAAATTCCTCTGCAAGCGCCACCGCATCAGCGTAATTTGCATCATAGACCTTCTTCACATCCGAGAGATCGTAGAGCTGATCGTTCACGGAAACCTTGACCTTGTTGCCGGAAACCGATACGAAGTCCACCTTTCCCGTAACCTCGGATGTAACTCCCGTGGTCTCATTAAGTGACTCTATGGAAACAAGGGAGCCTACCAGGGAGGTGGCACGGCTTACTTCCGTTGTCTTTGCCACATTCTGCATCTGCTCCAGTTCCGAGAAGGTTGCAAGCTGTGCCACATATTCGGAATTGTCCATGGGGGACGTGGGATCCTGATACTTAAGCTGTGTAACGAGAAGATTCAGGAACTGCTCCTTATCAACGGAATCGCCACTGCTCTTTTTCTTCTTTTCACTTTCTTCGGTACGTCCGAGATTGGTTATCTGTCCGTCATTTACTATAGCTGAAGCACTCATTTGCTGTTCCTTTCTTTATCTGACCGTCTGATATCAGACAGTTATGCGGTAAAGTCTACCGTTCCGCCGTTCTCTCTCATCATCCTTACGTTAAGGGCTTCGCCTTCCGTCATCTCCTCTTCCGGGATGCCTTCCGCTCCTACAGCTCCAAGGTTTATCCTTCTGAGCCTTGCTGCCCTTTCCGCCTCTTCCTCATCGGGAGTATCGCCGTTACGCTGTCCCCCGTCCTGAAGGAAGTTTGACTCGAATTCGCGGCTTGCGAGAGTTACTTCCACACTTTCCACCTTGATCCCCTGTTCCGTAAGGTTCTGCTTTAATTCCGCTATCTGGGACTCAAGGGCTGCACGGACGCTTTCATCCTGTGCGAAAAACTGTGCGGTGATGTTTCCCGCTCTTGACTCTATATGCAGTCCTACCTTCCCGAGGCTTTCGGGGTTCAGCTGCATTTCCATTGTAGTTGTTTCCTGATTAACCGAGATCCTGATCTGATCCCTTACCTGATTCATTATGTCCTGTACTCTCTCGTAAGAACTAACGAATTCTGATGTGGTCTCTGATACGGCCTCAGTCAGATTATCCATGAAAGTATCTGCTGTACCATCCGCCCGTACTAATCCGGGATCAATGGCTCCGGGATTTTCTCCCGTTCTGCCTTCTGCTCCGAAGTGTCTTTCATTTCCGCCTTCCCTCTCTCCGGGAGAAGAACTCTTCACTTCTTCGCTCTCAAATGATACCTTTTCCAAAACCACTTCTGCCTGGCGGTCCGGCTGTCTGTCCGGCTCACGCACTGTCTCGGAAGTTTTCACGGTTTCCGCTGGGGTCCCTGCCGTCTCCTTCTCTGAAGTGATCTCTGTGCTGCTTTCAAGGATCTTCCGGAACTCTTCAGTTCCCTCTCTTACTGCTGTGTCCGGCTTTTCTTCCGTTGCCGGGCTTATTACCTCCGCTGCCGTTTCTGCTTTCGCATCAACTGCTCCTGTCTCAACCGTTATACTCTCTGCAAATGCTTCTGAGTTCAGGACTTCTTTGAATTCCTCCGGTGTGAGATTGAGTTCCTGCAGGAGATCTGTTGTTACCTCTCTCTGTACCGTCATGATGTTATCCACACTCAGGTACAGGCTTTCGTCACTCACCAGTTCCGAGATATCGCTTCCTGTAAGTTCCGAAACAATGGCACCTACGTTTTCTCCTTTAAGAAGATCTACCAGGGTGAGCCCTAAGGTTTCCATCGCCGCCATCAGTTCTTCGTCACTGACGTCCAGCTCCTCCTTGATCTCCTCCTTAACGGCATCGATGGCTTCCTTCACCACATTTTTCGTTTCTTCGGAAACATCGCCGTTCTTCAGGTTCTCTTTAGGATCGCGGATCCTGTCATTCTTATCTCTTCCCACATTCTCCTTTAACCGGTTGTCGGCGTTCCCGTCTACCTTTGTTCCGGTGGCGGCGCTGCTTTCTGCCTTTTCAGGAGCTTTGACCGCTGTTTCTGTCGCTTTGTCTGCGGTCTTTGTGAGAACATTTCCGAATGACTGCGCTCCGTCGTCTGCTGCCTTCTGAGGAGCGCCTACGCTGTTCACTGCCTGCATTGCATTGAGCTGCAATATGTTCTGCAGGCTTAAAGAATCTGCCATTCCTTATCCTCCTTTCCTATTCAGATTTGAATGTACTGCGGGCATAGTTCACGCCCTTCACGATTATTTTATCGGCAGAAATCCCTCCGATAAACATGATTTTTCATTAAAAATATTGTATTTTTTTAAATACATTTCCCTGGCGGATTATTTCTACTGGAATCCTTCCGAAACTCCGTTACTTCATTTTCATTTTTCCATGTAGAAACAACTCTTTCAGAAGTGACGCCGACAGTCACGCACGCACCGGATTTCCGTGCTAGTAAAAAACTTGGAGAATGTCACCTACATTTCCCTTGACACCTTTAAGGAAAAGAAAGACAATGAAATCAGTTCTATGCTTGATGCATGGCTTACATTTTTTACTGCGGAGAAGCCGGAGGAGGTGATGAGATTACTGAAGATCCATCCTGAGTTTCTCCCCATGTACAAGGAGATAACGGAGTTTCGGAAGGATCCGGAGGAGGTGATCAGAATGTTTTCGGAAGCATTAAAGATAATGGACCGGAATACCACCAAATATATGATAGATGAGCTTCACGAGACAATAATC
>CADBTX010000082.1 GCA_902797705.1 uncultured Lachnospiraceae bacterium
AGCACCGAAGAAGCAGGCCACGATGACACAGACAATGGCCATACCTCCCCTCACATGTCCCACACAGTCATCAATAAAGCTTACAAGCCTCGTTGAAATACCGGCCTTTGCCATGATGTTTCCGGAAAGTACGAAGAAGGGTATGGCAAGAAGCAGGAATTTCGCTGTTCCAGTATAGGTATTGGTGGCTATGATGCTGAGATCCAGCATTGAAAACCTGGGGTCTGTAGCCGATGCAACCAGCACCGTTAAGGCAGAGCTCATTCCGAGACAGATGGAAATGGGAACGCCTATTATCAGCATAACGAAGAATGAAATAAAAAGTATGGCCGCTATCATGCCTTATCCCCCTTTCCTTCCGGGTCACCCACACAGAATGAGATGCAGTTCTCTATGAAGTGGAGGGCAAGGGAAACGCCGCCTATTACCACAAAGGACCAGAATACACTCTTACTGATATGAAGAATGGGACTGAAGGTATGATCCGCCGCCATCCTGCCAAAGCCCTGCCAAGCAAGGATAAGGGAATAGATGACACCGATCACCGTAGATATGACCTTTAATACTTTCTTTGTCCCGGGACCCACATGATCGGGAAGGAGCGCCAGATTCACAAGATCTCCGGTTCCTGCCGCCACTCCCGCTGCCAGAAGTGAGATCAGCACAAAAACAGCAACAACGATCTCCTCCGCAAATCCCCAGGAATGATGAAATACATACCTGGCAACAACGTTTCCGAAGGTCAGGATAAGTACCAGAATAGAAGCAAGGGCAAGCGCCACCTCTTCTATCAGGGTAATAACCCCCATGATTTTCCTATACACCTGCATAAATCCTCCAAACTGCCTGTGACTTTCTCCTAAAGTACAAGGGCCGATCGCTTTACCGTGTTAAAACGGTAACGCAATAATGTCAATTATTATAAGAGGATTATATTTAAGCGTCAAGGGAGTCAACGGGGACGGTTCTTGTTGACTCCCGCTGTGAGTCAACAAGAACCGTCCCCGTTGACTCCCACTGTCAATCAAAATACCTTCTGTACCAGCAGCATATACACAAAGGTTCCAACGGCAACGCTTACTATCGTATTTCTTTTCCAAAGATACGAAACTGTGACCACAATCAATGCGATCAGTTCCGGAAGGCCGTGAGATCCTGTAACTAAGGACACATCTCTCAGGCAGTACACGATCAGAAGCCCCATTGCAGTGTAGGGTACCGTTCTCCCCAAATAAAGAATAAAATCAGGTACCCTGTCTCCCCTTCCGAAAAGAAGGACGGGTACTATTCTGGTAGCAAGCGTAACGGCTCCCATAATGACAAGTATGATAAGCGAATGGATACTGTCAGTCATTTATGCCGCCTCCCCCAGGTTCGAGCCTGTTTCTCATTAGCGTCAACCCTCCGATGATAATGATCATTGCTGGGATCAGGAAGATTTCCGCCCCAAAGACATATCTGCATATCAGAGTTGCAAAGAGGCCGAGGAGCGCAGGAAAATGCTCTTTTGAATCCAGCCATTGCTCAAGAAACACAGTGGCAAAAAGAGCCGTCATCGAAAAATCGATCCCCCTGGAGTCAAAATCCAGATATCTCCCAAGCATGCCGCCGAGAAATGAACCAAGTATCCATGAAGCCTGATCAAACAGAGTAACAAGAATCCTGTATCCGCTTATATCAATGTCCTCCGGATATCGGTCAGAACTAAGGACAGCGTATGTTTCATCGCAGAGTGCGTAAAAGAGATACCATTTCCCCTTGCCCTCATTCTTATATCTTCCTATCATGGAGATACTTAAGAATATATGTCTGGCGGAAACCATAAGTGCCGTAACCGCCGCCATAAGAAAGGACCCGCCTCCAAGCATGGAAATGCTCACAAACTGAACCGTCCCGCTGAAGATGATGATCCCGGACAGAACAGACCACAGCGGGCCGAACCCATGCTCCTCCATGATTATCCCATACCCGCTCCCGAGTATGATAAATGTGACCATTATGGGCAGCGACGTCTTTAATGCTGCCTCCAGTTCCTTCTTCCCAATACGCATTCTTTCTTTTTTACATGGTGTTTCATGGCCTGTCAAGCTTCCCCTGTTTGTTTTATTGATTCAGTCTCCCCGGTTTATTATCAGATCATCTCTTTTGCTAAATAGAGGACGATGGGGTCACAGCGAGATCACCGTATAGGTATCCCGGATCTTTTTTGATTCATAAAGGGCCTTATCCGCGGTACCGATGAGGTTATTCACCAGCTCCGTTCCGAAGGCGGCGCCAAAGCTCATGGTTATACGGACCTCAGGATGATCCTCGAAGGTGATCTCCTTAAGAGCCGACTGCAGCGATAACAGTTTTTGCTCCAATTCTTCTCTGGTGATATCAAAGAAAACGAGCATGAACTCATCTCCGCCGTAGCGGATCACCACATCCTCCTTCCGGATGGAATGCTCAAGTATCTCCGCCACCCTTTTGATGGCTTCGTCCCCGCACTGATGGCCGGCAGTATCATTGATGGACTTAAAAAGATCTATGTCTGACATGACCACTGCCTTACATGGTTCAAAGATCAGTTTTTCATCCAGATACTTCCTGTTACGGATCCTGGAAAGAGAATCATAATATAACTCCGTCTCGAATTCGGAGATCCTTTTCTGCTGGGCCAGACTCTGAAGCTTGGCCTCGGTGGTATCAATACAGCCGTAAACAATGTGGGCGATGCTCCCGTCTTCGTTACGGTCACCGATCATAAATACACCCTCATACCAGCCATGGGCTTTATCGCTGAAAAACTCCATACTGGCGGTTCCATGCTCCTCAAGGTGCGCCAGTATCTTATCCTTATCCAGCCAGTCATATAAGCTTTTGTGGAAGCTCTCTGCCACCGTTGCATCCACGTTATTCTTGAGGAAGCGGATGGCATCCGGATCCTTCACGGCCATCTCCACGTACTTATTGGTGCTGATCACACGATAGCTCATATCGCTGACATCGATAAACAGCGAGAAATTAAAGACCTTTCCGATGGCCTCGATGATCTTTATATAATCCTCCAATTCATGCTGCGCAGTAATGTCACGGTAACAGCCCATATAGATCTCCAGGGATCCGTCGTCTTCACGTCTTATAAATCTTCCGGCTCCGGTGACCCAGATGATGCTGCCGTCCTTCTTCTGCATGCGGTAAGTGGCATGAGTGATGTCCGGAAGTTCACGATGGATACGCACCGAATCCCAGAAGAGCTTAACGATGGCATCCTTTTCCTCAGGCACAAGGGTCTTTACCCAGCTCTCAAATTCATCCGGCAGATCCTCCAGGCCGTCGTAGCCCAGCATCTTTCTGGTTTCCTCATTGAACTCAAAGCCGGTCATGTTCTCATCACGGTCAAAGGTACAGAAATACATACCTACTCTCAGTCCCTTGGCGAACATATCCTCTCTGAATCTAGCGATCCTGTACTTGCTGTTTGCTTCATCGATCCTTCTGTTGCACTCGGTCAGGATCTCTCTCTGTTCCTCCGGGTAAGCAGAAATATCAAATAAAGGTGTTAAGTCATCCACTGCGATGCTGGCTTCCACCTCAAACTGGCCTACTCCGTTATCAATACTCTCCGCAATCTTATTTTTTTCCATAGCATCCCCTCATCAGTCAGCCCAAAGGGCTGACAGCTTATCCATCCCCTCATCAGTCAGCCCGAAGGGCTGACAGCTTCCCCCCTTGGAAGGGGGGGGAAGCCTTGTTCTTGCTTTTCAGTCAGCCCGAAGGGCTGACAGCTTCCCCCCTTGGAAGGGGGGGAAGCCTTGTTCTTGCTTTTCAGTCAGCCCGAAGGGCTGACAGCTTATCCATCCCCTCATCAGTCAGCCC
>CADBTX010000083.1 GCA_902797705.1 uncultured Lachnospiraceae bacterium
GCAGAGATCCAGCTTGCGGTTGAAAAAAAGATCGCCGGAACGGTCATGGCCGAAAGTGTCACATAGGGCACATAGTACAAAAAGGACTTGATAAACGGGCTCTTTATCTCCTTCCTGATAACGGTCAGGGGAAGGGCCCTTATCATAAAGGTGACCAGTGCCATGACCAGGATATAGATATATACGTTATCAGCCATGGTCCTCACCTCTTTCTCCCTCTTCCTTAGCTACCGGAAACAGAAGGGCCGCCAGAGCGGATACCGCCACCGTTACTATTATTATCCTGGTGCCGGAGGATATCTGCCGGAGTAAGGGAGCATAGGTAAATACTGATGAAGTGATGACTGCCAGCAGCGCTGCAATGGCAATGTTCCTGTCGCCCTTCGCCGGAGGCACGACTATGGCTATAAACATTCCGTATAACGCAACTCCCAGAGCGCTTATCAGCCCCGGGGGCAGTATCTCACCCGAAAAGGCTCCGAGAAAGGTACCCAGAACCCAGCCCGTCACTGCTGTTATTATGGCTCCCACAGAAAAATAAGGGGAAAGTATCCCCGGTCTTACAATACTTACGCCGAAAATCTCGTCAGTCACTCCGAATGCTATAAACAGTCTCTTCCAGGTGGAAAGGTCCGGCGCTACCTTCTGGGACAGGGCCGCACTCATCAGCATATATCTCAAATTTATAATGAACTGGACTCCCGCCATCTCCAGATAGGAGCCGGCAGCCGCGATCACAGCTATTCCCGCGAATTGTCCCGCGCTGGTCACATTTGTGAGAGAGATCAGCGTAGACTGAAAGACCGACAGTCCCGACTGGACCGCCTGTATCCCAAACGCGAAGGACACCGCCAGATATCCCAATGCTATGGGGATCCCGTCTCTCACTCCCTCCCGGAAATTCTTTATATTGTCAGAAGGATTTGATCTCATCCTGGGAATCGTCCTCGTTTTCGTCTATATTCAGTATCTTTACCTTGTAGCTCACGGTCTCATCCACCTTAACGGTGCAGACATCCCCCTTTTTATGTCCCAGCAGTGCCTTCCCTATGGGAGATTCGATACTGATATAATTCTTGAGGGAGTTTCCTCTTATACTGGTGACTATCTTATATCTCTCCCGGCTCTTGTCATCCTCGAATTCCACATCTACGAAGTTATTGAGTCCCACCTCTCCGGAATTTGAAGAATCGCTTATTATTATGGCCGTTTTCAGCATGTTATCGAGATAGCGTATACGGCTTTCGTTTTCATTCTTTGCCTTCTTTGCGGCGTAGTATTCGAAATTCTCGCTTAAGTCCCCCTGGGCTCTCGCTTCCTTTACCGCCTCTATAAGCTTCGGCCGCTCGATTATCTTTCTGTCCCTTATCTCTTTTTCAATCTTTTTGACATCGCTTTCTGTAAGCTCCGCCCTGCCTTTCACCATGATCTCTCCTTATCCCCTTCTGCAGGTCTACTATATATTGACCCACAATCTTCTTGATTATACTTCATATTGTTATTTCAGTAAAGAAAATGGAAAACAGCCAACCGGGGATGGTTGACTGTTTTCGGAGAAGGTATTTCTTATCTTTGGGGTATAGCTTTTTAGACTATATCATGTATTGGGGGGTACGCAGATAATATAACATCATCTTCTGTTGTCAACAAGATGCACCCTCAACAAACTTTACAAAAACTCTCGCACTTTTTTGTGAAAAATCACCATATATTAGGACTCAAACAGTGCTTCGAACTCCTCTCTGGTGAGTTTTTCCTTGACGAGAAGCTCCTCTGCACATTTTATCAGCACATCCCTGTTGGCGGAAATAAGCTCCTCGGCCTTTTTATAGCAGGAATCTATTATCCTCTTGACCTCTGCGTCTATCTCGCCCGCAGTCACCTCGGAATGACTTCTGGGATGGGCCATGTCTCTTCCGATAAAGACTTCTTCATCGTCATCATCATAGCTCACAACACCAAGCTTTTCGCTCATACCGTATTTCGTGACCATGGCACGGGCTTCCTTGGTGGCCTGCTTCAGATCCTGGCTGGCCCCGGTGGTGATATCTCCGCAGAACATTTCCTCAGCCACCCGGCCTCCCATATCTACGACGATCTCATTGTACATACGGGTCTTCGTCATGAATTCTTCATCATGTTCAGGCAGAGGCATGGTATAGCCCGCTGCCCCAAGTCCGGTAGGAATGATGGAAATGGTATAGATGGGACCCACCTCAGGCAGAAGATGGAAAAGCAGCGCATGCCCCGCCTCATGGTAAGCGGTGATCTTCTTATCCCTGTCGGAAACGATCTTACTCTTCTTTTCCTTTCCTATCCCCACCTTTATAAAGGACTGCTTGATATCGTTATTGTTAAGGTATTTCCTGTTCTCCCTGGCAGCCTTGATGGCAGCTTCATTGAGAAGGTTTTCCAGATCCGCCCCGGTAAAGCCGGTGGTGGACTGGGCGATCTGGTGAAGATCCACATCATCTCCCAGAGGCTTCTTCTCCGCATGTACCCGTAATATCTCTTCCCTGCCCCGGACATCGGGTTTTCCTACGATAACCCTTCTGTCAAACCTTCCGGGACGCATTATTGCGGGATCCAGTATATCCACACGGTTTGTGGCCGCCATTACTATTATGCCCTCATTTTCACCGAAGCCGTCCATCTCTACCAGAAGCTGGTTCAGGGTCTGCTCCCTTTCATCATGTCCGCCGCCAAGTCCGGTTCCTCTGCGGCGGGCCACTGCATCTATCTCGTCAATGAAGACGATGCAGGGGGAATTTCTCTTGGCGTCCTCAAAAAGATCCCTCACTCTGGAAGCTCCTACGCCAACGAACATTTCAACAAAATCCGATCCGGATATGGAGAAAAAGGGCACTCCCGCCTCGCCCGAAACCGCCTTTGCGAGAAGGGTCTTACCTGTTCCGGGAGGTCCTACGAGCAGTACGCCCTTAGGGATCCTGGCCCCGAGGTCAATATATTTTCCGGGAGTCTTCAGGAAATCAACGATCTCCTCAAGGTCCTCCTTTTCTTCATTAAGTCCCGCAACATCCTTGAACATGATCTTCTGATCGCCGGCCATTATCTTTACGGCCCTTGATTTTCCGAAGTTCATCATCTTGCTGTTGCCGCCTCCGGCCTGAGCGTTCATGAAGGACATGAGTATAAAGAAAGCAGCCACTGTAAGAAGTATGGGAAGGCCAAAGCTTACGATCCAGCTCTCTCTGGCCACATCCAGAGTGTGGTATCCGGGAAAGCTCTTTTTAAGCTCCTCCTCCTCCTTGCCTGTATCCGAAACATACAGGTTTTCC
>CADBTX010000084.1 GCA_902797705.1 uncultured Lachnospiraceae bacterium
GCCCTCATCTCCTGTCCCTGTCAATGAATTCCATGAAAACTACAGTGATGAAGGTAAACACAGCAGTAAAAGTAAGGAGATGGATCCAGCAGAACAGTAGATTCTCAGGGGTCGAGACATAGGCCGCATTCTGGCTGGCCTTTCCAAGTTCCTGTAAAACCCGGTCTCTCATACCCATAGACTCTACAACACCCATAACATCGGAAAGCGATGTTCCCCCGCCGATCTTCACGGTTCCTGCATCCTTCATCCTGTTCCAGATCAGAACCGCAGGAAGATCATTATAATGGCCCAGAGCACAAAGTCCCTGTGTTCCCCACTTTGATATCATAAGATCCGTGATCTCTGAAAGAGATGCCGGTATGCTGAAATAGCCCGCAAAAACCAACTGCACTATCAGCATGAACGGCATCACCGTCATTGCCGTAGTAGTGGTATGGACAATGGAGGATATCATAAGCGCCAGAGCGTCCGCAGACAGAGTTATAAGGAAAAGCGTAATGGCAAGCTCGATCATAAAGCCCCGGGGACTGTTAAGCATGAGTCCCGCCGAAAGAAATTTCACTCCTGCCATCTTACATATACCTATGGTGATCCCTGTCTGGGCAGCCGACAGCAGGATCTGAAAGATAAGATGGGCAAAAACATAGGAAGTCATATGAAGCCCGGCCCTGTGCTCTCTCTTTACCACATCCCTCTCCCGGCATATAACCTGAATGGAATTAAAAAATCCGTTCCATATACAGACGCAGGACAGTGCGAAGGTTCCCTGGAGAGTTCCCTCCATGGTCTGAAAAATCCCCTTTCCCACAACCATCGAAACCAGTCCGGCTATTACCGCCGCCATGGGAAGCACCTTCCAGTCGTTCCTGAAAATAAAGATCCGGAAAAGCTTAAGCAGATATATGAATGTCTGGCCGATACGACCCGTATACTTGAACTCCTTTATTTCCATCTTCTCATACCGCCTGTTCCGTTATCAACTTCACATATTTTTCAATAAATTCTTCAGATCTTCCTTCCCCTCCCTCATCCTTCTGATTGATGGAAAGCAGGATCTCCTCCATGGATCTCTTTCCGAAGAAATCGTATGAATCCTCAATAGACCCATAGAAAGCAAGCCTTCCTGTGCGTCCCGAATCCTTGGAAAGCACTATCACGTCATCAAAAAGATCTATTACACGGTCAGGTGTATGGGTGATGACAATAACGATCTTTCCTTCATCCGCAATGGAACGGAGGCTGGAAAAAAGTCTTCTGGCCACGATCCCGTCCAGACCGGAATCCGGCTCATCCAGAATAAAGAGAGCAGGATCGGAAATGAATTCCATCGCAATGGAAAGCCTCTTCCGCTGTCCTCCGGACAGCTTTTCAACAAGACTGTTCTTTACGGAAGAAAGACCGAATTTTTCAAGCATCTCATCAATACGCTTTTTCTTCTCCTCCGCGGATATATTCTTCGGGAGCCTGAGTCCAGCTGCATCACTCAGAGTCATAAAAACGGTATCTCCCATCCTCATAAGATCCTGCTGGGGAACAAAGCCCAGATCATACTTCATTTGCTCGTAATTATTGTAGATATTGCGTCCGTTCAGCAGTATCTCGGCATTGGCCTTCTCATAACCTGTAATAGCATTTAAGAAAGTGGTCTTTCCTGCACCGGAACCACCTAAGAGAAGCACCATCCGTCCAACCGGGATGGATAAATGAATGTCCTTAAGAAGATATCTTCTCCTGAAAAAGTCGATCACCGTCCTGTTTTCCAGATTGACGGTAAGTCCCTCTGTCACAGCCTCAGCAACGGCTCCGCTCTCCTTCACGGTATTAGAGCCGCTTCCGTCCTGCGCCATATGTGAAGGCTGAAATCCTTTATTATAGCCCCATATCAGGGAAGTGATACCGCCAAAGCAAAACCACATGATGACCCATTTTTTCGGCCTGTGATATAAGTCACAGAGAGCCAGAAAAATACGAATACCGTAAAATGAAGCGGAGAGCCACAGCGCCGTGGAAATAAAGAAAAAGAAAAACCACATGGGAGAGCCTTCTGCATAACATGCCCTTATCCATTCCGAAAGAGTTTCACAGGCAGACAGGATGAAATATATTCTTCCCTCTTCCTCATGCTCCGCCGTAACACCGAGCTGATATTCCCGGATTCCCGGGATAATGGCATACCATCCCTTTCTTCCGCTTTTCCTGAAAAGCGCAAAGCATCCGATTATCAGAGCTATATCATCCAATATAGGCAGAAAAATCAATAAAATAAACACGTTATCTTCCTTATCCTGTCCCCCGTAAGCTGCCGGGTCTAAACCAAATCTCCGGCCCGCTCAGGGTAATAAAGCGTTTTTAATATCAGCTATAAGATCTTCCTTATCTTCAAGTCCGCAGGAAACCCTTATAAGTCCGGCGGGAATACCCGCTGCTTCCAGCTGCTCGTCTGTCATCTGTCTGTGAGTTGACGTGGCGGGATTTAAGCAGCAGCTTCTGGCATCAGCCACGTGAGTCTCGATCGCAATAAGCTTCAGCTTTTTCATAAAGCTCTCTGCCGCGCTCCTTCCACCCTTCAATTCAAAGGACACCACTCCACATCCTCCATTTGGCATATATTTTTTCGCCAGCTCATAATAGGGATCGGACTCCAGGCCGGGATAATTCACCTTCTGTACCTTATCCTGCTTTGAAAGAAACTCCGCAACAGCAAGGCCGTTCTCAACATGCCGGGGCATCCTGACATGCAGGGACTCCAAACCCAGATTCAGGATAAACGCGTTCTGCGGCGACTGTATGCAGCCAAAATCCCTCATAAGCTGGGACACACACTTGGTGATAAAAGCTCCTTCCTTACCGAATTTCTCGGCATAGACGATCCCATGATAGGAATCATCCGGTGTAGTGAGGCCGGGATATTTATCCTTATGGGCCATCCAGTCGAATCTTCCGGAATCTATAATAGCTCCGCCAACCGCGGCCCCGTGTCCGTCCATGTATTTTGTAGTGGAGTGGGTCACGATATCCGCACCCCATTCGATCGGACGGCAGTTCACAGGCGTGGGAAAAGTATTATCAACGATCAAAGGAACTCCGTGGGCGTGGGCAGCTTCGGCAAACACCTCAATATCCAGCACTGTAAGCGCCGGGTTTGCGATAGTTTCTCCGAACACCGCTCTGGTGTTGTCCCTGAAGGCCCTGTCCAGTTCCTCCCTTGTGGCAGTAGGGGGAACAAAGGTCACATCGATCCCCATCTTCGCCATGGTAACACTTATCAGATTAAAAGTTCCTCCGTAAATAGATGAGGATGCGACAATATGGCTTCCGTTTTCACAGATATTAAACAGGGCAAAGAAATTCGCCGCCTGTCCGGAGCTTGTGAGCATGGCCGCCGTTCCGCCTTCCAGTTCCGCAAGCTTTGCCGCAACATAATCATTTGTGGGATTCTGAAGCCTGGTATAAAAATACCCTGAGGCCTCAAGATCAAAGAGCCTGCCCATATCCTCGCTGGTATCATATTTAAATGTTGTCGACTGGACTATGGGAATCTGTCTCGGC
>CADBTX010000085.1 GCA_902797705.1 uncultured Lachnospiraceae bacterium
AGATATGAAACACCGCTTGGCATAAATATCACTTTGTCCAGGCCAAACTCATCCAAAGCCTGCTCTCCGATGATAAGATGCCCGTAATGTATGGGGTTAAAGGTTCCCCCAAGGATTCCGATCTTCCTAATTCTCATAATAATCAAATTGAAAACCGTAGATCTTTACGGTATCACCTTCTCCGATCCCGAGTTTCTTAAGTTCCTCCAAAGCCCCTATATCACGCATAAAATTCTGGAAGAACATAAAGCCCTTCTCCGAATCCAGATTGGTATAGCCCAGCATCTTTTCGATCCTCGGTCCCTCAATGACATAATACTTTTCCTTTTCATCATAGGAAACCGAGTAGGGAAGCTCCTCCGCAATATGCTCCATGGGATCATATTCCTGCTGAAAGACGGTGACGCTTCTGTCAAAGTTGCTTAAAAGCCTCTTTACCGCATACATAAGATCCATGACTCCCTCTCCCGTTGCGGCAGATATGGGAAGGACCTCTATGCCCTTGGGATTGAATTCCTTTTTTAGGCGTGAAAGGGGATCCTCTTCTCCTTCGGGAGTCTGGACAGCGTCCATCTTATTTGCTGCTATGATCTGAGGCTTAAGGGAAAGATCCACGGCATAGTTCGCCAGCTCCTTATTAATGGCATAGACATCATCCACCGGGTCCCGTCCTTCAGTGCCCGCGGCATCAACTATGTGGATCAGCACATGGCAGCGCTCTATGTGCCGTAAAAACTCATGTCCCAGGCCGATTCCCTCGGAAGCTCCCTCAATCAGTCCCGGAATGTCAGCCAGTACAAAGCCGCCCTCACCCTCCTTAAGATCAACCACTCCAAGAAAAGGATGAAGGGTAGTGAAGGGGTAGTTTGCGATCTCCGGCTTCGCATTTGTGACGCGGCTTATGAGGGTTGATTTCCCTGCATTGGGGAAGCCCACCAGTCCCACGTCTGCTATGCTCTTTAATTCCAGTATGACCTCCGCCTCCACTCCGTCCTGTCCGGGCTTAGCGTATTTCGGGGCCTGCATTGTGCTGGTGGCGTAGTGCTGGTTCCCGTTTCCGCCTCTGCCGCCCCTTAAGACGGTGACACGGTCATTTTCACCGGACATATCCACGATAACCTTGCCGGTAGAAGAATCACGGACTATGGTGCCCTCCGGAACCTTCAGGATCAGATCCTTTCCGTTCTTTCCGTGCATCCTCTTCTTTGCGCCGTTGCCGCCGTTCTCCGCAGAGAACTTCTTCCTGTAACGGTAGTCGGAAAGAGTGTTCATACCCTTGTCGACGGCAAAGATCACGCTTCCGCCGCTGCCTCCGTCCCCGCCGTCAGGGCCTCCGTTAGCCACATATTTCTCCCTGCGGAAGGAAACACAGCCGTCCCCTCCCTTTCCGGATCTTATAATTATCTTTGTCCTGTCTGAATAAGCCACCGAATCACCTGCACTCTTATGAAAAGGGCTCCGGAAATAAACCGGAGCCCGTGAATACTAAAAGTTAATACGCTTAAGCCTTTGCCTCAACCTCATAGACAGAAGCCTGCTTTAAATATCTGCCCTTTCTCTCGAAACGGAGAACGCCGTCAACCTTAGCATATAATGTGTCATCTCCACCCCTGCCAACATTCTTTCCGGGATGAATATGGGTTCCGCGCTGTCTGTAAATGATATTTCCAGCTAAAACGAACTGTCCGTCCGCCCTCTTGGCGCCAAGCCTCTTTGACTCGGAGTCACGTCCGTTCTTTGTGGAGCCGACTCCCTTCTTGTGGGCGAAGAACTGAAGGTCTAATCTTAACATTTCCTACCTCCTTTCGGTGATATGGATATATTCACCTTTATGGTCTTCTTCAATAGTCTTTAATCCGAGATACATGGAATTGAGGAGAAGTCCCGCTTCCTTTGATGGCAATTCAGAAAAGCCGCAGCTGATAAGGCCTTTTGCCCCATCGCTTTCAACGGTCATCTTCTTCAGATCCTCCGGGAGAAAAGCCTCAATGGAATTGACGGTATTGATCACCATCATGGACACTGCAGCGCAGATAACGTCCTTCCCTTTGGCAGCCGCTCCGGCATGGCCCTCACAGCTAAATCCCTTTATAGAACCGTCAGCGGCTCTTACGATCTCAACATGTATCATTTCTCAGGCATTGATCTTGTCGATCTGTACCTTGGTATACTGCTGCCTGTGGCCGTTCTTCTTGTGATAGCCGGTCTTCCTCTTGTAATGATAAACAACGATCTTCTTACCCTTAACCTGGTCAAGAACTTTTCCGGAAACGGAAGCATTCTTCACATCGTCGCCTACTGCAAGGGAATCACCGCCAACAGCCTTAACATCGTCGAAAGTAACAGTACTGTCTTTCTCAAGGTCAAGCTTCTCAACGTAGATAACGTCGCCTTCTTCAACCTTATACTGCTTTCCGCCTGTTGCAATGATAGCGTACATAGGACACCTCCTAACTTAATATGATCGCTACAAATTCGGTACATAGCACGTTTTTATTAAAAAGTGCTATGATTTAAAACCTTAGTAAGCGGCTCGCTTCACCGCAAGCTTCAATAGAATAGCACAGTTATCCCGGTCTTGTCAATTATCAAAATTAAAAAAGACAGGAGGGGAGGGATTTAAAAAAGCTTCCCCCGCCGGCGGGGGAAGCCATACTCACTTTTTCTCAGCGGCGATCTGAGCCTGCACTGCTGTTATCGCTATAACACCTTCCACATCATGGGTATTACATCCTCTGGAGAGGTCGTTAACAGGCTTTGAAAGCCCCTGGAGCAGAGGACCGTAGGCATCTGCCTTACCAAGACGCTGAACCAGCTTGTATCCGATATTGCCTGCATCCAAATTGGGGAAGATAAGCACATTTGCGTGTCCTGCCACATCGGAATCGGGAGCCTTGCTCTCAGCCACTTCGGGAACTATGGCCGCATCCGTCTGAAGTTCTCCGTCCAGAATAAGCCCGGGATACTTCTCGTGTGCGATCTTTACGGCATTCCTGACCTTGTCCACCAGTTCATGCTTTGCGGAACCCTTTGTGGAGTGTGAAAGCATGGCAACCTTGGGCTGTGCTCCAACAAGAGCCTTAAAGGAATGGGCACTGGTACGTGCGATTATGGCAAGCTCCTCGGAATTCGGATCCTGATTCAGACCGCAGTCACCGAATACAAAGGTTCCGTTCTCTCCCATGTCGCAATCAGGAACACACATAACAAAGAATCCGGAAACCATTTCAACACCGGGTGCCGTACGTAAGATCTGCAGCGCAGGACGAAGCGTATCCGCTGTGGCGTGGCAGGCTCCTGCCACCATTCCGTCCGCATCCCCGGATTTGACCATCATAATACCATAGGTCAGATAGTCGTTCTTTAATAACTCTTCGGCCTTTTCGGGGGTCATACCCTTATGTGCCCTGAGATCCACCAGAAGTTCCTTGTACTCTTCGAATTTGGGATCTGTAAGGGGATTTACAAATACGATATCCGAAATATCAACACGGAGCTTTTTCGCCTTCTCCGCAACCTCATTCTCATCACCCACCATGACAATCTTTGCGATATTATCTCTCATGGCCCAGGTAGCTGCCCTTATGACCCTCTTGTCATTTGATTCGGGAAGGACTATTGTCTTAAGATCCTTCGATGCCCTTTCAAATACCCCTTTGATAAAACTGTTGACCTTGTCTGATGCTTCCATGATATATGTTTGCTCCTTTCTGTTAAAAAACCTCGGGTTTATGGCAATATGAAGAACCGCGTGACTCCGCGGTTTTCTCTGTACACCTTTCTCCAGAGCTTCCAGATATATTTCTCGGAAATATACCGCCTCTTTATCTTATTTACATCAATAAGAGCGGAAACCTCAAAGAAAAGCTGTCTTGCAAATTCCGTTTCAAATTCCCTGTTCATAACCCATTAACTCAGTTTACCAGTATCTTCAGTGTAAACTTTTTATTGGATCCGTCAAGGAGTTTGTATTTTACCTTGATAGTGGACCCTGAAACCTTTGGAACGATGGTTATGGGATCCCCGTTATCAGCCTTATCAATGACTTCGATCTTTGACAGATCCTTATTTGAAATGGAGATATCGTACATATAGCGGCTGTCGGCAATGGCCCTGAACTCATTGCTGTTCTGGGCAAGCTCGGCCTTTTTGGTGGTGAAATAAGCCGCCATGTCGGCGCTGTTATTGGACACTCCGTTATAGGGGCTTTCGATATTAAGAGTCTGTCCCACTCTCCTCGCCACCTCCTCGGAGGTCTTTATCTTGTAATTTCCACGTAGAACACCCATCTTCTTAACGGTGCTCTGTATCTTCACCATGCAGTACAGCGTATCGCTTCCCGTTGTAGCGGTGATAAGTACCCGGTCTCCGTCCTTAGCTGACTTTGTGGCCTTGATCTTCCCGTTCTTTACCGTAACCTTTCCGGGATCGCTGCTTTCCCAATCTGCACTCTTGGTAAGGCTCTTATCGCCTACACTTCCCCCCGCATCGCCGATCTTAAGCTTAAAGCTCTTTTTTGCGCTTAAGTAATTGGTGAGGAAGGTGCCGTAGTGCCCAGCTGCATCCACATGGGTATGGCTCCGGGTCTCCGACAGATTCTTCGCCATGAGCACAGCCATGTCAGCCTGAACAAGACCCACACCGGAGCCTGATCCGTCATGGGTATCGGTATACTCCTTTCCGTCGCTTGTTGCACAGATTATCATACTGATAAGGTCTGCAGTATCCCGGCTCTTATTCTTCGTATAATCCTCATTAACTCCGTAACAGAGAGCCGCCACACCGGCAACCATGGGGGTCGCCTGGGAGGTACCGGGCATTCCGTAATATGAATCTTCACTTGTGGTGCCGGTATAATATCTTTTATCCAGCCCGGTTTTGTAAATATATGTGGAATATATGGAATCCTTTCCCTGGGAGTTATAGGTCTTCACCTCTCCTCCGGGAGCCAGGATATTGACCCAGTCACCGTAATTCGAATAAGAGGCGTAGCCGTCATCAATGGTGGTGGCGCCTACTGCGAGGCAGTGATCAAAGGCTGCGGGGAAATTCCTGGTATTGGAATTCTTGTTTCCGGCTGCAGCCACACAGACTATACCTTTATTGTATGCAGAATTTATTGCCTCCTCCAGAACAGCCGAATAATTGTCTCCTCCAAGACTCATGGAGATCACGTCCACATCCATTTCCACTGCCATATTTATGGCTGCTGCAACGTCCGAAAGCATCAGCTCTTTCCCGTTCGTGACCTGTATGGAATCAATGGACACTCCGGGAGCCACGCCGTAGCCTCCCTTTCCGTTATCCTTTTCCGCAGCCAGGATACCGCAGACATGGGTTCCGTGACCGTAGGTATCTATACCCTTATCCGCCTTAAATTTGGGGATATAATTCAGAGAAACCTTTCCCTTAAGCTCCTCATGCGCCGGATTGACACCGGAGTCTATGACTGCAACCCTTACATTCTTACCTGTGGAATAGTCAAAGGCCTCCTTATTATGGATCTTCTCATGATAATACTGATAATTTGAGCTGGCGGAATCCGCAAAGGGATCGGGCGTTCCTTCCGAAAGGACGGCGCTGTCAAGTTCTCCGTCCTGATCCTCAAAAGAGGGTATCTCATCCACAGCATCAACGATCTCATCCGCTGTATCTATGATCTCTTCTGAAGTTTCTTCG
>CADBTX010000086.1 GCA_902797705.1 uncultured Lachnospiraceae bacterium
ATTATCCGGTCACAGTACTTCGCCAGCTTTTCAAGCTTCTGCTCTATCATGATGATGGTGATCCCCGTATCCGTCAGGTCATCCACCACTCTGAACACTTCCTCGGTTCCCTGGGGATCCAGCTGGGAAGTGGGTTCATCCAGGATTATTATGTCCGGTTCCATACAGAGTATGCTGGCTATCGCCACCCTCTGCATCTGTCCCCCCGACAGGTCAAAGGGGTTTCTTTCCCGGAATTCCCATATATCCAATCTCTTTAGTACTTTCTCTACCCGCTCCTTTATGACCCGGGGCTCGGTCCCGAGATTCTGAAGGCCGTAGGCCACCTCATTGAAAACAGTTTCCGCCGCCCCGGACAGCTGGTTAAAGGGGTTCTGGAATATGAGCCCCACGTTTTCGCACATCTCTTCCACAGGAGTTTCTTCCACGCAGAGCCCCTTTACTTCAACTCTTCCACCGTAGGCTCCGTTATAGAATCTGGGAACAAGGCCGTTAATGGCCTGACCCAGAGTGCTCTTACCGGCTCCGTTTCTTCCCACTATGCCAACGAATTCTCCCTTTTCGATCTCTATGGAGATATCGTCAAGAGCCAGCTTCCCGGTATTCGGGTACCTGTATTTTAAATGATCGGTCTTTATGATAGCCATGACAGCACCCTCCACAGGATCACGGCGAAGATCAGCAGCAGAAGCACCACGGTAACTATCGCATCCCACGGGTTCTTCTTCCTGTCACTGATGTAGCTTCTCCTGTTCTTTCTTCCGAATCCTCTGACCTCCAGGGCTATGGCCCTCTCTCTGGTATTTATGAGAGCACTCATTACCACGGGGGAAATAAGAGGCAGAAAAGCCTTTACCCTTGTGATGATGGAGCCCTCCGTCTCCATTCCCCTGCTCCTCTGGGCATCCACTATGGTGTCCTTTGTCTTCATCATCTGGGGAACTATCTGAAATACGGAGTTTATCACGTAGCCGAATTTCGGCGAGAAACCGTTTTTCTCCATTTCCTCCACCAGATCCTGGGGCGAGGTGGTAAGGACAAACACCGCGAAGGACAGGAGCATATTGATGATATTAAGGGATATCCTCAATGCGTAAAGCACGCCCTCTCTATAAAAGGTCAGTATCCCGATGCTTAATATGGGTGTCTCGTTCCTGTGATAGAAAAGCCCCTGGATCAGAAATATCACGATGATAAGGGTGAAGGAAAAAGCCACAAGAGGCAGGGCCTGTTTAAAGACCCTGCCTGTCATGAGTAATATCAGACTGCAGCCGATAACAAGGGGAAACAGTATGAGCTTTCCCCCTGTAAGAGGTATGAGTATCGCCGCAAGGACGTACATAAGCTTTGTATAGGGATGCAGCCGGTTCAGCCACGTTCCCTTGTCTTTATAAAGGCTTAATCCGCTCATTTAATCCAGTCTTTCTATTTTAGCGTTTACGTCGAAGAGAGACCTGAGCTTTGAAGGCAGTCCTTTGAGGATAAAGAAGGCGATGATGACGGTTAAGATCTTATCCGGCACGTCCACAACCAGCTCATCCAGGAAGGAGCCGATGATCACAGGCATTCCGTTGGCCTGGGTTATGGCAAAGAGCGCATCGCCCCAGACATTTCCGGTGGTGCCTCCCCAGAACATCACGTTAAGAGGCGTGGAGATTATCACAGCGGCAAGTCCGCCAGCGAGAGCACATACAAAGGACTTGGGGAAGGTCTCCATAAACCCGAGCCTTGCGGTAACTCCCACTGCTATACCTATCCCGAGACTGGTCAGGGCATAGATCAGGGAAATATTATCTCCTGTGGTAAGACCGTAGATTATGTTATTTACCGCGCCGCAGATACCTCCGATAACAGGTCCGCCGAGGCATGCTCCGATACAGGTGCCGATACAGTCCAGCCAAAGAGGAAGCTTAAGGAACTGTGCGAAAAGCTTGCCGAGATAATTGATGCCTATACATGCAGGTATCAATACGATGGTGGCTGCGTTTAATTTTGTCTTAAAAATATTTCCCATGATACATTCTCCTTTTCCCGTCCTATAAGGCAGTTCTCTGCTCTTCGGACAGATACTCTTCACTGGTCATCATCTTTACATGAATGGGAGAAAGGCCGTTTAATACCGTTTCCGTCGCCTTCTCAGTTTCACTGTCAAGCCCCGCCGTACAGTCCCTTAGATAGATCACGGGTATACCCTCATCGATAAGGGACACTGCGGTGAAAAGAACACAGCATTCCGCCACAACTCCGGTGAGCAGGACTCTGTCAGCCTTATGCGCCGCCTCCCTGACCTCGGGGATCGCGAGGGAAGAGTACAGCGACTTGGTGTAAAGAGGATAGCGGGAGAGTTCCTCCGAGAAGATGTCCATCATTTCATTTGCGTAAACATCGCTGTTGATGGCCTCATTTTCCCGGTTATAATCCCTCCAGGCTCCCTCTGCTCCGGGATCAGAGATAAACCTTGTAAATATCACACGGATATCCGATCCCTTTTTCCGTATCAGGTCTTTGATCTTCTCTGCGGCAGAAACGGCACCGGGGCAGCACCAGGCGCCCTTTTCTCCGTATACATTCTGCATGTCTATCACCAGAAGAAGATCCTTTTTCATATCCCTTACGGATTCCCCTTTCCACCTTCAACCGCCTTTTCCGAAGGTGACAAGACAGCTGTAAAGATACTGACAATTGTACAGTGGAAGAAAACATAAGTCAACCGTATATAACAAAACTATTTCTTAAAAAAATACAAAAAGCCGGGAAGCTTTATGATCAATGTCATCAGGTTAAGAAATGCATTGAACTATTTGCTTCCCGGCGTCTCAGTAACACTGCCCGTAAAATTTATTCCTCTGCGTACAGGAGCTCTGCGCTCACAAGCCTTACACAAACGGTAAAGAGCCGTGCCGCG
>CADBTX010000087.1 GCA_902797705.1 uncultured Lachnospiraceae bacterium
GAGGAGGTTCCTCAGGCTGAAGTCGAGGCTCCCCAGGCTGAAGCAGCGAATGACCAGGCTGTTATAGCCCAGGCTGAGGCTCAGGAGCAGGCTGCCATTGAAGCAAAGGCTCAGGCTGAAGCAAGGATGGCGGAACAGCAGCAGGTGGCAGAACAGGCCAGGATTCAGGCTGAAAAAGAGGCTGAAAAACAGCAGCAGGCCATTGAGGAACAGAGGGCCAAGGCAGAGGCTGAGAGAAAGGCCGCAGAAGAGGAGATCGCGAGAAAGAAGGCTGAGGAAGAGGCAAGGAAGGCAGCTGAGGAGACCGAGAGACGTTTTGAAGAGTCCCTTTCGGCTACTGGCATGTCTGATGCGGATTTCAACGCCCTTTGCAAGATCGTGGAGGCAGAAGACGGACATGATTCCATAGATGGCCGTATCGGCGTGGCAAATGTTATCCTTAACAGGGTCCGCAGCCCCTTATACCCCAACAGCATCATGGGAGTTATATCGGCACCCGGACAGTTCGGACCCGTTCGTAACGGAGCCTTTGCTGCAGCTGTACCTTCATCGTCCACTGTGGCTGCAGTCAAAGAGGCTGTTGCCGGAAAGAATACCGTTGGAGCAGCCCTTTATTTCCACAGAGGTTCTTCCTTCGGAGCCAGAACTCTCGTGGCATCTGTAGGGGCTCACAGCTTCTTTGTATAAGAGGATGATCCAACTCCTTCATATTTATCATATTTCCATAATTGAGGCCTGTCCGGATTGCGGACAGGCTTCTTTTGTGATATCATGAGTCACATGTTATATAAGAGTACAAGAGACGGAAATATAAGACTTAAAGCATCTGAAGCCATACTAAAGGGATTGAGCGATGACGGAGGGCTTTTCGTACCTGAATCCATTCCGGAGCTGGGTTCTCTTTCGGAGATCAGTGAGATGGATTACAAGGAGACAGCCTTCACGGTTATGAAGCCTTTCCTTGATGATTTCACCGATGAAGAGTTAAAGACCTGCATCGACAGGGCCTATGATGAAAAGTTTGACACGAAAGAGATAGCTCCCATGAGATACGCCGGAGGAGCGTACTATCTGGAACTTTTCCACGGGAAGACGATAGCCTTTAAGGATATGGCACTTTCAATTCTTCCTCATCTGATGATCACATCTGCGAAAAAGAATGATCTGGATAAGGAGATAGTTATCCTCACAGCCACCAGTGGAGATACGGGAAAGGCGGCCCTGTCCGGTTTTGCGGATGTGGAGGGCACCAGGATAATCGTTTTCTACCCGAAGGACGGCGTGAGTCCGGTGCAGAAACTGCAGATGGTCACCGAAAAGGGCAAGAATACCCATGTGGTTGGGGTTGACGGTAATTTTGACGACTGTCAGAGCGCCGTGAAGAAAACCTTTACAGACAGGGATCTTAATGAAAGGATCCATAAGAAGGGCTATATCTTTTCCAGTGCTAACTCCATCAACATAGGCCGGCTTGTTCCCCAGATCGTTTACTATGTGTATGCATATACAAGGCTTCTCAAGGATGGAAAGATAAAGGCCGGGGAGAAGATAAACATCACTGTCCCCACCGGAAATTTCGGAAATATACTTGCCGCATATTACGCAAAGTCCATGGGACTGCCGGTAAATAAACTGATCTGTGCCTCAAATGAGAACAAGGTTCTTTTTGATTTCTTTAATTCCGGCACATATGACAGGAACAGGAAATTTATACTGACCAGTTCGCCCTCCATGGATATATTGATATCCAGCAATCTGGAGAGGCTTATCTACCACATAGGCGGAGACGATCCGGAAAAGAATTCCGCCCTTATGGAGGCATTGAAGAAGGAGGGGAGATATGAGATCACTCCTTCCATGAGAGAAAAGCTCAGCTGTTTTTCAGGGTATTTCGCATCCGAAGAGGAGACGGGAGAAAAGATAAAGAGTCTCTTTGAGGAGAGCGGTTATGTCATAGATACGCATACGGCTGTTGCCGGGGCGGCATACGACAAATACCGTTCTGAAAGCGGGGATGATACGGTGACGGTCATCGCATCAACGGCAAGCCCTTATAAGTTTGCGAAAAGCGTTGTATCTGCCATCGACGGTTCTTTGGCCGGAGAGGATGATCTGAAGCTGATAGACCGGCTTTTTGATATCTCTAAGGTGAAGATCCCGGCCGCTATAGAAGAAATTCGAAATGCTGATATTTTACATAGGACAGAATGTGGAATTAATGGTATAATGGATGAGGTTGAGGGGTTCCTTAAATGAGTACACTAAAGTTAGAGGCAAAAACCGATAATCTTACTGAAGTCATCGCATTTATCGACGGAATACTGGAAGAAAACGATTGTCCCATGAAGGTACAGTTCCAGATTGA
>CADBTX010000088.1 GCA_902797705.1 uncultured Lachnospiraceae bacterium
ACCACCTCTTTTACGGCTTCATCCTGCCCGAAGATCCCGGCCTTCATCCTCTCTTCAAGAGTGGAAAGTCCCCGGATATCATCCGTTTCCACGGTCTCTATGGGGACGCGGCAGATCTTTGTAAGGATCACGTTTATAACATCCTTATCCACCTTCCCCCTGTTCTTTCCATCAGGATGAAGCTTTCTATAGGATCCGGCCTCGTCAATAAGGTCTATGGCCTTATCCGGCAGGAACCTTTCGTTGATGTACTTTGCGCTCATCTTCACCGCATATTCCAGAACGCCCTTTACATACTTTACCCCGTGGTACTCTTCGTACTTTGACTTCAGACCTTTAAGTATCCTGACCGTTTCCTCCTCCGAAGGCTCCTTTATCTCCACATTCTGAAAACGGCGGACAAGGCTCTTATTCTTCTCAAAGTACTTCTTGTACTCTTCAAAGGTTGTGGCTCCGATAAACCTGATGTGGCCGTCGGAGAGATAAGCTTTAAGCATATTTGATGCGTCAAAGGACCCCTCTCCCACTGCCCCGGCTCCGGAGAGATTGTGTATCTCGTCTATATAGATTATGGGTTTTTCCTCCCTGCCGATCTCCGAAAGCACCTTTTTGAAGCGCTTTTCAAAGTCGCCCCTGTACTGGGTTCCGGCAAGCATTCCTCCAAGATCTATGGAAAAAATCTTCGCACCCTTAATGGCGTCTGGAACATCACCGGACCTTAAACGCTGAACGAGGCCGTATGTTATGGCTGTTTTCCCAACTCCGCTCTCGCCTATGTGGAGAGGATTATTCTTGTCCTTCCTGCAAAGGATCTGTATGGTGCGTTCCAGTTCTTCCTCTCTCCCGATAAGGGGATTTACATCCTTCAGGGTATCATTGAGGCAGGGTGCATACAGCTTCCATCCGCTTCTCTCTCTGTCTCCTTCTTCCTCCAGGTCACCCGTGAGATCATCGGAAGAAGCATCTCCCTCTATAAAGGATATCTCCTGCAGCAGATCAGCTTCAATAACGCCCTGCTGTTCCATATAGAATCTGGCATAGCAGTCTTCCAGGCTCCAGAGGCCGTGGATCAGATGCCTCACATAGACTTCCCCGCTGCCGCTGTTATAGGCGCTCTGCCCCGCAAGCATGAGCATCTTGTTTAACAGCGCAGATAATTCAGGCTCCTTTCCCGGAACCCTGTCGATATATTCATCTATATATCTTTCCAGCTTATCTCTAAGGATATTTATATCTCCGCCGCAGGCAGAAAATGACTCGATAAAAAGGCCTTCCTCCGCGAGCATCAAAAGGATGGTCTCAGGCGTCACGTATTCATATCCCTTTTCTTTTGCATAGAGCACCGCACTATGGAGCACGGCCATCACTTCTTTTGACAGATCCATCACTAAGCTTCCTCCACCGTCATCCTGAAGGGATAGCCCTGGGACCTGGCCCGGGACAGGGCCGTATTTACCTTTGTCGCCGCTATGTCATAGGGGTATTTCCCCACCACAGCCTGTCCTTTCTTATGGACATTCAGCATAATGGACTGTGCCGTCACTTCGTCCTTATGGAATATATCCTTCAGCACCTCCACCACGAACTCCATGGTGGTAAAGTCATCATTGAACATGATCACATTATACTCCCGGGGCTCCTTTATCCTGCTGTCTGTCCGTTCCCTGACCTGATCCTTTGTCGCCATTATTCCTTTACCTACCTACTTCTATTTTACCTCTGATATTAATGATCCTGTCAGCTTAATCCGGTCCGGAAGGGCGGTTTAATTTCGCCATGCTTGCAAGGGTTGGGATCTTCATGGGACAGACCTCCACGCAGGAAAGAGATTTTGAGCAGCCGCTTCCGAAGTGCTCGCCGTATACCTTTCTTATCTCATCTCTCTTTTCCCCGTTTCTTGCAGCCACCAGATAACAGTCATTGGCAAAGGCCGCACCGTAAAATTTCTTTCCATTCATATAGTTAGGACACACCTCGAGGCAGAGCCCGCACTTCAGGCATTTCGCAGCCATGTACTGATGCTCATGATCCCCGGGAGATCCCTGATTCCACTCCCCTATATACACATTGGTCTTCATCAGGTTTTCATGAATGGATGAACGGTTCACCAGGAGATCGTGGATCACCGGAAATTTCTTCAAGGGCCTGATACTGATCTCCTTTCCCTTAAGATCCCTTAAAAAAGTCTCACAGGCAAGGGCCGGCCTCTCATTTATCACCATGGCACAGGAGCCGCAGACACCCTGAAGGCAGGAGCATTCCCATCCGATCCTTGTGGTGTTCTCTCCCCTGTCATTTATGATGTCATCATTGTAATTTATGTGATCCAGCAGTCCCGCTATTGATATATCCATAGGACCGTCATAGTCAAAGCCCTCCCAGTAGGGTTCGGATACGGGACTTACCTGGCGGAGTATCTTAACCTTCATTATACCTCTCCTTTATCTTCCAGCCTTGTTCGATAGGCTCCGTTGTCATAGGAAATAAGGGTTGCGTGAGCAAAGTCCCTGTCAGTCTCCGGGTGATCGCTCCTAAAATGCGCTCCCCGGCTCTCCCTGCGGCTCAGGGCCGAAGTCAGCACAGCCCTTGCAAGAGTCAGTATTCCCACCAGGCTGTAATTAAAATATGGCATCACGCTGTTGTCGTATTTTATAAGGTCCGCCGTTTCAAGGTAATAGTCCACATCCTTAATACCGTTGCCCAGGCTCTTCTCATCCCTTACGATACCGAGATCATTCTGCATGGTCTCAGCCAGAAGATCGCGGATATAATTAACCGGGAAACGGCTTTCCGTTTTTCCCTTCTTTTCAAGAATATCCGACTGTTCATCCCTGTATTTTGAAAAATCGGGATGGACTGCATTATCCCTTCTTCCCGCGATCTCCTCTGCTGCAGTAAAAGCGCTGCATACAGCGGCAAGGAGTGAATTGCCTCCCAGGCGGTTAGCGCCGTGATATATGGATGCGCACTCTCCCACCGCAAACAGGTTGCGGATGTTTGTCTCATGATGAAGCCCCACAGCGAAGCCTCCCATAAAGAAGTGCACAGAGGGCGCTACGGGTATGGGTTCCTTTGTGATATCGATACCCCTGTATTTCAGACATAACTCCATGACCTCCGGGATACGCTTCCGGATAAGTTCTTCACCGAGAAATGAAACGTCCAGCCACACATCCTTTTTTGTTAAATACATCTCCCGGGATATCAGATCCCTGGTCATGAGATTTCCCTTTTCCCCGTACTTTTCCTCCATGAAGTAGACCCGATGGCCGTTTTCAACGTAGAAAAGCCTTCCTCCCTCTCCCCGGGCTGCTTCGGATATCAGCATCCGTTTCTGGGCAGTCTCCAGAGTGGTTGGATGATACTGGATGAATTCCAGGTTTTTTAACACCACCCCCTGCCGGAACAGCTGTCCCTCAGCGTATCCGTCACACTGGGTGGAACCGGTGGTCTTTCCGAAAAGGGCATTCTGGCCGCCGGTGGCCATGACCACCGCATCGGCGTAAACCGCTGTAAGCCCCCTTGTGGTCTCGTCAAAAAGAAGCGCTCCGTGGCAGACCCCGTCGACGATCAGCCCCGAATGGAAGCAGCTCATAAGACGTCTTTTGATCCTTCCCGCAGCTTCATAGCGCCTGACCTCCATAACAAGGGCGGACACGATCTGCTTTCCGGTCGAGGTCCCGCAATAATAGGTCCTTTTATGGGACTGTCCTCCAAAGGCCCTCTTTGCGGGTCTTCCATCTTCATTAACGGAAAAAACGGTGCCGATGCTTTTAAGATACTCTATGATCTCTCCGCCTCTTTCGCAGAGAGCTCTTACTTCCTCCTCTTTGGCGAGATACCCTCCGCCCTTTAAGGTGTCCTCAATGTGGCTTGCCACCGTATCTCCCTCATCGTTTCCTTCCACTACGGCATTGATCCCTCCCGCTGCCATCACGGACTGGGAGCGCTCGGAAATAAACGGGGAAACAAGGGTGACATCTAATCCGAAGGAAGCGCAGCGAACCGCGCATGACATACCTGAGATCCCGCTGCCTATCACCAAAACATTCGTCCTGTCTTCCACTTTAACCCCTTCCTGACAGAAATAAGCCGATCTGTCCCTTTACAACTGCATATACTGTCAGAAGAAAAATAAGCGTTCCAAGGATATAGGCCGCCCTGTCTATCTTCTTTTTCAGCTCCATGGAAGTGAGCCAGCCCATTGTTATCAGAGCCTTTGAAAAGGAAACCGATATATGGGAGATGACTGCGGCGAAGAACAGGATCTCAAGGAACACAAGAAGCCACCAGAATGACCAGTTGCCCTGCATGGAAGCATTGCTCATAAGGTCAAACATCCTGATATGCATTTTCAGGAGAAGCAGCATGAGTACTGCGGAAACACGCTGTATCACGGTCGTGATGTTGAGACCCGGATAATATCCGGCCCCCTGCAGCTCTCCCCCGGTCACTACTATCACCACACCGAGGATCGCATGAAGACAGACCGCGATCATAAAGGGATAAGCGGTGATTTTTTTTAACAGCGGATCATAAAAAAATGTCAGATAGGCAAAAACATTATAACCCACATGGATCAGCACTCCGAGAAGTGTGAGCAGTGAAAGCACTGCGTTCGTTTTTTTCAGGATCATTTACGTCCTTTCTGTCCTTACCCTATCTTAGAAACAAAGTCACTCATCATATCCGAGATCTTAATGTTCTGAGGGCAGACCTGCTCGCAGCTGTGGCAGTGAAGGCAGGCAGAAGGCTTCTCCTCATCAGGTATGGCCGCAAGTGCCATGGGTGCGATAAAGGCCATGCCTCCCCCGGCAGTGGTAAGGAGATGCTCATTATAAAGAGAAATAATACGGGGAATGTCGATCCCCTGAGGACAGTGGCTTACGCAGTAGTGGCAGGCGGTGCAGGGGATGGATTTCTTTCCCATCATTCTGTCCGCGATCAGCATAAGAGAATCCATCTCCTTGTCGCTTAAAGGCTTATCTTCTTCGTAAGTTTTCAGGTTACTTTCCAGCTGTGCCATGCTTGACATACCGGAAAGCACCATGGTTACGCCCTTTATACTCTGAAGGAATCTGAAGGCCCATGCAGGTATCTCCTCATCAGGCCGCAGGCTCTTTAGCAGGTTTTCGGACTCCGTGTCCAGTTTGGCGAGCCTCCCTCCCCTTAAAGGCTCCATTACCCAGATGGGGATATTCCACTCGTTTAAGAGATCCGCCTTTGCAGCGGCATCCTGAAATTTCCAATCCAGATAATTGATCTGAAGCTGGCAGAACTCCATGTCCTTTCCGTAAGCGTCAAGGAACCTCTTAAGGACATTGTATTCACCGTGGCAGGAGAAGCCGAGATGCTTTATCCTTCCATTCTTTTTCTGCTCCATCAGGTAATCGTAGATCCCGTACTTCGGATCCAGATATTGCTCTATATTCATCTCGCACACATTGTGGAAGAGATAGAAATCAAAGTATTCCATGCCTGTCTTTTCAAGCTGCTTCTCAAAGATCTCCTTCACCTTCGACATATTGGAGAGATCATATCCCGGGAACTTGGTCGCGATATAGAATTTCTCTCTCGGATACTTTGAAAGCGCCTTTCCCATTACTATCTCGGAATTAGCGCTGTGATATCCCCAGGCCGTGTCATAGTAATTTATCCCTTCAGCCATGGCTTTATCAACCATCTGAAATGTCTGATCTTCGTCGATCCGGCTGTCATCTCCTCCGGTCACAGGAAGTCTCATTGCCCCAAAACCCAGTCCCGACAGTTTGATATCCTGAAAATCTCTGTAAACCATACCCCATTTCCTCCTCGTACATAATACAGCACTGTCTTTAACAAAATGTCACTTATATTTGCCTTCCCCCGCCTGCGTGGCAAAACGTGCCAGCGAAGCACTCCACCTTTGCCTTCCCCCCTGAAAGGGGGGAAGGTGTCAGACCGCAGGTCTGACGGATGAGGGCCCCCCTTAAATAATGACACTTTCTTCAATATAATATCATATCTCAGCTTCCGATAACAAAACCTCCCCCTCTTTCAGAAATCTGACCTGTTCTGTTATACTTATAGATAAAAATAAACAGAAAGGCTGATCAATGGCAGAACGGATTCTTATAACCAATGATGACGGAATCGCTTCGGCGGGTCTCATCAGACTGGCTGAAGGAGCAAAGGAACTGGGAGAAGTGTGGGTAGTGGCTCCCGGAGATCAGCGCAGCGCTGTCTCCCACAGCATCACTCTCCGCTCCCATATTGATGTTTCCCCGGCAGACTTTCCTCTCCCTTTTGTAAAAGCCTATAAGTGCTCCGGCACCCCTGCCGACTGTGTAAGAGTCGGTATGCTGAACATATTGCCGGAAAAACCCTCTATAGTATTATCGGGCATCAACTATGGGTACAACGTGGCATCGGATGTCCAGTACTCTGCCACGGTCGGAGCCGCGCTGGAGGCCTCCTTTCAGGGTGCGGTCGGCATCGCGTTGTCAGAGGACGCCTGCGACATCCATGATGCCGAAGACAGCTTCCTTGAAGAGATACTGTCCCGGCTCGTTAAAATGCCTCTGCCCCGGGGTGCCATATGGAATGTGAATTTCCCCGGCTGCAGGAAGGAGGACTGTAAGGGTATACTTTGGGACAGGAAGGTTTCAAAGGGCATGATATACAGAGATACATACGACGTTTTGGACCGGCTGCCTGATGGCGGTGTCCGTCTGATGGTGAGAGGACACTATAACGAAGAAGCTGAAGAGGGCACTGATTTCCGGGCTGTCCTTGATGGCTATACATCTGTGGGGATGGTAAAAAATGTGGGTTAGATCACTGATTTCCCTTAATTTTCACGAGACGGCGGCAGGGATTATGTTGTATAATAAAAAACGGATGCACGGCTAACAGGATATCGGAGGTATAAAAATGAGTAAGATTTCTTTAATACGCGGAAGCGTTGTGAATATGGATGTTGACGCGATAGTTAACGCCGCAAACGAAAGCCTGCTTGGCGGAAGCGGCGTGGATGGAGCGATACATCAGGCCGCAGGACCGGAGCTTCTTAACGAATGCCGGACCCTTAATGGCTGCAGGACCGGAGAAGCGAAGATAACAAAGGCTTATAACATAAAGAACGCAAAGCACATCATACACACCGTGGGACCTGTTTATCACGGAGACAAAAAGGACGCGGATCTTCTGGCATCCTGTTATGAAAAAAGCCTTGATCTGGCCCTTGAGAACGGATGCAAAAGCATTGCTTTCCCCGGCATTTCCACAGGAGTATACGGTTATCCCCTGAATGAAGCCGCCCGGGTTTCATTGATGGCTGTAAATACCTGGCTGGAGCTGCATGATGATGTGGAAATGAACGTATTCCTCTGCTGCTTCAAAGATGCGGAAATGGACGCCTACAAAGAAATATTTGATTAAAGATGTCATCGAGCATTATTTTGCCTTCTCCAACTTGGAGAAGGTGTCAGCGAGCATTATTTTGCCTTCTCCAACCTGGAGAAGGTGTCAGCGAAGCTGACGGATGAGGGGGGGATAAGGCTCCGTATGCCGATCCCCCACAGTCTCTATCTGAGATCGAGGCTCTTTGAGATATAATACTTATACCCCTTCTCCCTGCAGTTCTCCCCGATCTTCTTTTTCATGCTCCGTTTTTTTGTATATTCCAGAAGAAACACTTCCTTACCCGTTCTTTTTATCTTTTCCGTGTAATAGAGAAAGTAATCCCGCTCTTCGGCGCTGTTCTCACCAAATCTGTTCCTGTCGTAATCCTTTATGGAAGTATAAACGGTCTCCTGATTTATCCCGTCCAATATCATATCCACAGGATCTCCCTTTTCGATATACTCCAGGACAAAGGTATCTCCTCCGTTAATGATCACGTCTCCCTTTTCCTTAAGCCCTTTAAGTATGGCCTCCACGCCGTTATAGATCTCATCCCTGTGGTATTGATAATAGACGTCGATATTATCCACGAAAAAGCCGTCAACTCCGGTATCCATGATCTTCTCTGACAGGTCATTCAGAATAAAATCCTGCCACTCCTGCCGTGATACATCCACCCATCTCTCGTCCGGCCAGTTATCGTATTTGCCGAGAGTGATATCCTGGTAGTCATTATAATAGTCCCTGTACTTCTCCACCGACCCGACATTGATGTAGCTAAGTACCCTGTGGCCCCGGGCTTTCAAGGTAGCGATATCATCCCTGTCAAATCCGCTCTGTACATCAAGCACTATGGTCTCATACTTCCTGAATCTTCTCATGGCTCTCTTCCCGGCATTCACTCCGAGAAAAACCCCGTATTCATATTTGATGGGATCCCTTCCGACTCCGGTATAGGCGGATACATCAGAACAAAACAGTACCAGAGTTAATATGAGTACTGATATGAATAACAGATATGTTTTCTTTTTCATATATCAAATGTGTGGTATTCGCTGAACCCGGCTTCATTATGCCGGTCTTGCCAGATAGTAGCCCTGGTCATCCTCCGCTTAT
>CADBTX010000089.1 GCA_902797705.1 uncultured Lachnospiraceae bacterium
CCCCATTGAACTTATAGAGAGATCCAGGCTCCCTAAAAAGGAGGTCATATATCTGGATAAAGAGTCAAAGATGCAGTTCCTGGATGCAGTGGAGACCGGGGAGGGGCTTTCCGCCAAGCAGGCCAGATTCCATGAAAAGAACGGTCCCAGGGATTTTGCAATTATCGCGGTCTTTCTTTCCACCGGTATCCGTGTGTCAGAGCTTGTGGGCATGGATATCAAGGATATCAATTTCAGCAAGCATTCCATCAATGTCTACCGCAAGGGAGGCAATTTTGACATGGTCTATTTCAGCGACAGCGCTGAGTATTATATCAAAAAATATCTGGAAGTACGGAAAAGCATCTATCATCCTTCAGACAAGGAGGACGCAGTCTTCTTAAACAGGGACGGAAAAAGGATAAGCGTCCGTTCCGTGGAACTCATGGTAAAGAAGTACATAAATGCCTCTGTACCCTCAGAAGGAAAGCGGATCACTCCCCATAAGCTCCGCTCCACCTATGCGGAGACCATGCTTAAGGCCACGGGAGGCGACATAGAGAAGGTTCAGAAGCTTCTTGGCCACTCTTCCATCACATCCACCACCCACTATGTAAATTCCGGCGAGGAAGAAAAAGAGGCGGTACGGAATCTTTCGGATCTTTGATCAGAGGATGATACCGAAGGCCCCCAGTACCAGAAATACCACGAATATCATGAGCGTTGAGGGCAGAAGGCCCTTAAAGAAATTGGCATAATCCGCGCCGCTCATACACATATGGAATAAGATACTGATAAAGAAATACCAGAAAAGTATGTACTGCCATATCTCACTTAACCGGGACAGCACATGAAACCACAGTATATACAGACTTGAGGCCCCGAGAACCACGGGGGCTATTGCTGACATGGAAAGCTGGAGGGACCTTAAAAACAGGTTTCCTCTGGGTTCCAGCTCCACTGACCCCAGGGCATTTCCCTTGGGAAACAGGTTTATTTTCAGGACCTTTGCGCCTGTTATAAAGGCAAAAAGCGCATGGGCAAACTCATGGTGTACAGTTCCCGGGTACGTCAGGTAATTTCTTATGACAAAGGCCGGAACCTGTCCGATGACAGAGGCCATGGCGTTTGTCAGAGCCGTATTGATAAGGTTCATTAAAAATCCCGCAAGAAGCACCGTTAAAAATATCATGAGGGTTTCAATAAGGGAAGAAACTATCAGATTGTCCGGAAGGGAAAAAACTTCAATTATCTTTGCCGTCATTTTTTTGTCCAGTCTTATCCTTTATCTTTTCTATTATCTTCTCCGCAACCTTTTCTTCGCTTATCCTCTCGCTCTCAGGTATCTCAAAGGGAAGCTCGTTGGAACGGACATATTTTAAGGTTTCCGAAGGGAGCCCCTTGGATTCGAGCCTGTAAGCCACATGACGCTTTAAGTATCTGTAGATCACGGCAAATACCGGAGTTCCGAGATACATACCCATTACACCGAAGAAGCCTCCGCCGATCAGTATCGACACTATGACCCAGAAGGCCGGCAGTCCTGTGGAATCCCCGAAAAGCACCGGCTTTATCACGTTTCCGTCCATCTGCTGAAGGATCAGCAGCATGATGACAAAATAAAGCGCCCTTATGGGGTCTATCATCAGGATAATAAATGCGGCGGGAACGCCTCCGATAAAGGGACCGAAAAAGGGAATGATGTTTGTTAGTCCCACGATAAAGCTTATAAGTATGGGATAGGGAATACGTATTATAAGGCAGAGTATGAAACAGAGAACCCCTATAATAACTGAATCCACAATGGAGCTTACGATATAGTTCTTGAAGATAAAGTTGATATCCCTGACATCGTCAAAGATCTGATTGGCCATCTTCCTGCTGCAGTAAGCAAGGGTGAGTTTCCTCATCTGGGCAATGAACTTCTCCTTAAAGCTTAAGATATAGACGGATAGAACAAAGCCAAGGATCAGGTTCCAGACAAAGGACAGGCTCTTGCTTATGCCGGAATATACCTTAGTCCAGAGCTGGTTTGCGTAGGTGGGAACATTCTGGAAGAATTCGTTGGCCCATTCTTCAAAGCGCTCGTAATACTGGTTCAGATATTCAAGGACCTTGGGGTTATCGTCAAAGGTCTTGTTGAAGAACTTTACCAGATTGTCGGCATATTGGGGAAACTGTCTGGCGATGCTGGAGATACTGTCTATCAACTGGGGTATCAGGATCGAGATAAATGCCGCAATAAAAAGTATCACGGTTATGACGGAAAGGGCTATGGAGATATATCGGTTCACCCTCTTCGCCCTTACTCCGGGTTTTTTGTCCTTAAATATGAGCCTGTAAATAAATGGCAGGGGCTTTTCTTCAAAAAACCTCATGACCGGATTTAACAGGTAGGCTATTAGAAAGCCGTTTAATGCGGGCATAAGGACCCGGATAAAATTGGAAAAGCCCTTTGCGAAAACGGGATAGTTAAATACAGCAAAGATAAACAGAATGGTGCATACAAGCACAAGGAATGCAGTGATCCCTATCATTACATATTTTTTATCGGGCTTGAACCTCATTTCTCATCCGACCTTTCAATATTTTCATAATCTTCAACGAACTGGCTTATGAATTTGACCGTGCCTTCTATACCGAGGACGGAGGAATCCACAGAGAGGTCGTAAGTATCCGTATGTCCCCATTTTTTTGAAGAATAATAATCGTAATAGCTCTTACGCTGCTTATCCTTCTTTAATATCATCTGTCTCGCGGCTTCAGGGGACTTTATGTCAGGGAAGCGCTGCATCACCCTTTTTATGCACTCCTCCGGCTTTGAATAGATAAAGATATTAAGGACGTTATCAAAGTCCTGCAGGGCATAATCGGCGCAGCGGCCGACTATAACGCAGGGACCGTCGGAAGCTATATTCTTTATGGTGTCGAACTGTGCGATAAAGACCTTGTGGCTTACCGGCATGTCCACGTAGGAAAGATTGTTGTAGCCAAAGGAATAGGTGTCCATGACCAGATTATAGAGAAATGAACTGGTGGGTCTTTCATCGTGGTTCTGCAATACTTCTTCGCAGAGCCCGCTTTCCTTTGCGGCCCGGCTTAAGAGCTCCTTATCATAGCACTTTATGCCGAATTTTTCCGCAAGCTTTTCTCCTATCTCCCGTCCTCCGGAGCCGAAGGTCCTTCCTATGGTGATTATAGTCTTCATATCTTATCCTTTCCTGTCCGTAAAAAACGGAACAACGCCGTATATTAAAACCTTCTGGCCCAAGTCATGCCTTCCCCCCGTAAGGGGGGGAAGGTGTCAGCGAAGCTGACGGATGAGGGGTGATCGATCACCATCCCATCATCAGCCATTTCTTAATTTTGACAGTATCTTTTCAAAATACTCCGGCAGAGGTGAAACGGTCTCTATATACTCTCCGGTACTCGGCTGCTTAAAGCCAAGGACATAGGCATGCAGTACCTGCCCTTCGGTCTTAAAGCCGCTTCTCATACCGCCATATACCTGATCC
>CADBTX010000090.1 GCA_902797705.1 uncultured Lachnospiraceae bacterium
CAAAGGAATATCAAGTTTCCTTGACATTGAGATAAGGGTCTGGTCCACAAACTGCTGCTCCTTTATTCCATGGTCCTGAAGTTCAAGGAAGAAATTTCCTTTTCCGAAAATGTCCTGATATCTGAGAGCCGCTTTTTCCGCTTCTCCCGTGAGCCCTCTCATGATATCCTTTGGAATCTCTCCCGCAAGGCAGGCCGAAAGGGCGATGATGCCTTCATGGTATTTTTCAAGGGTCTCTATATCGACCCTCGGCTTATAGTAATAGCCCTCCGTAAAACCCACGGAAACTATCTTCATAAGATTTTGATAGCCGGTATTGTTTTCGGCAAGCAGCACCAGATGGTGATACCTGTCCTCATTCATACCGGCTTCTTTATCAAATCTGGAGCCGGGGGAGACATAGATCTCACACCCCAGCACCGGATTTATCTCTGCATCTCTGCAGGCATTATAAAATTCTATGACGCCATACATGACACCGTGGTCAGTGATGGCGGCCGCGTTCATCCCAAGTTCCTTTACCCTCGCCACATATTCTTTGATCTTATTGGAACCGTCCAGCAGCGAGTATTCCGTATGTGTGTGTAAATGAACGAAGCTCATATTTTATCTCTTTTTCTCTTTATCTCACTTAAGATACTTTTTAAGTGCGTCAACCTTGTCAAGCTTCTCCCAGGGGAGATCCACATCAGTCCTTCCGAAGTGGCCGTATGCTGCGGTCTGCTTGTAGATAGGACGGCGGAGATCCAGCATCTTTATTATACCTGCGGGACGGAGATCGAAATTCTCACGGATGATCTTTGTGATCTCTTCGTCGCTGACCTTGCCTGTACCGAAGGAATCAGCCTGTACCGAGGTGGGCTCCGCAACTCCTATGGCGTAGGAGAGCTGTATCTCCAGCTGGTCTGCAAGTCCCGCTGCCACGACGTTCTTTGCCACATATCTTGCGGCATATGCTGCTGAACGGTCAACCTTTGTGCAGTCCTTTCCGGAGAAGGCGCCGCCACCGTGGCGGGCGTATCCACCGTAGGTATCGACTATGATCTTTCTTCCGGTAAGACCCGCATCTCCGTGAGGTCCGCCTATTACAAAGCGTCCTGTGGGATTGATGTAAATCTTTGTCTTGTCATCTATCATTCCCGACGGAACAACGGGATCAAATACGTATTTCTTGATATCCTTATGGATCTGCTCCTGGCTCACGTCATCATCATGCTGGGTGGAGATAACAACCGCCTCCAGACGTGAGGGCTTTCCGTTCTCATCATACTCTACGGAAACCTGTGACTTTCCGTCGGGCCGGAGATACTTTAAGGTTCCGTCCTTCCTTACCTTTGTAAGCTGAAGGGTGAGCTTGTGTGCCAGATCGATGGGATAGGGCATATACTCTTCTGTCTCGTTTGTAGCATAGCCGAACATCATTCCCTGGTCCCCGGCTCCGATGGCTCCGATCTCGGCGTCTGACATATTTTTCTCCAGAGCCTTCATATCATCCTTGGTCTCCAGCGCATTGTCAACACCCATTGCAATATCGGCGGACTGCTCGTCGATAGCTGTGAAAACCGCGCAGGTATCCGCATCAAAGCCGTACTCTGACTTCGTGTATCCGATCTCACGTACCGTATCCCTTACGGTCTTCTGAATGTCCACATATGCCTTGGTGGTGATCTCACCGGTAACGACCACGAATCCGGTACATGCCATGGTCTCGCAGGCCACACGGCTCATGGGATCCTGTCTCATGCATTCGTCAAGAATGGCATCGCTTATGGCATCGCATACCTTATCGGGATGTCCTTCGGTAACTGATTCGGAAGTAAATAATCTTTTTTCCATTTGTTCTCCTTTCCTGTGCAGGGCTCTGCCCTCGTAAATCCGGTTCCCTTATGGAATCCGGGCCGAAAAAAGAGTCCACCTTTTTCAAGAGTGGACTCGATATTTCATCAAATCCTCTCATTGTTCGATATTACTCGCTCAAGGGTGGCACCTTCCCCTAGCGCCTTAATGTAAGGGAGGTTGTCGTGACTTCACAGATCCTTTGCATCTCCATCACTCTTAATAAGAGAATAGTCTCGATATTCATTTGTGAACCTTTTTTCTGCCCTTTAATTTACATCCTGCAGAAGTCTTTGTCAATAATTCTCTTCATGCACCTCGAAGAAGGACTGGGGATGTGCGCATACAGGACAGGCTCCGGGAGCTTTTGTGCCGACCACGATATGTCCGCAGTTCCTGCATTCCCATACCTTGACCTCACTCTTCTCAAATACCTGCTTTGCCTCTACGTTCTGGAGAAGCTTTCTGTATCTCTCCTCATGCATCTTCTCAATGGCAGCAACCCCTCTGAATTTGGCAGCAAGTGCGGTGAACCCCTCTTCCTCCGCTTCCTTTGCCATACGCTCATACATATCTGTCCACTCGAAATTCTCTCCGTCTGCAGCGGCGGTGAGATTCTCTTCAACAGTCCCCAGCATTCC
>CADBTX010000091.1 GCA_902797705.1 uncultured Lachnospiraceae bacterium
CATGCAGGGGTTTTGCCCCATTGCCGAAGGCAATTTAATTGGCAAAACCCGTTACGTTCGCAGCCTGAAAGGCTGTGAACAGTAACATGATTCGAACGTCAAAACCCGATATCCGGAGGAGTTTACTTTGCTTGAACTTAAGAACATATCTTTTAAGGTAGATGAAGAGGGTCAGGATAAGGAGATCATAAGGGATATCTCCCTCACTGTTCCCGATGATAAACTGGTGGTGATCACCGGACCAAACGGCGGCGGAAAGTCTACTCTTGCCAGGATCATCGCCGGGATAGAAAAACCGGATTCCGGAAAGATCCTTCTTGACGGGGAGGATATCACGGGATCATCCATTACAGACAGGGCAAAACGCGGCATAGCTTTTGCTTTCCAGCAGCCGGTCAGGTTCAAGGGCATACAGGTCTTTGACCTTATAAAGCTTGCCACGGGAAAGAATATCACCGCAGCGGACGCCTGTGACTATCTGTCCGCCGTAGGGCTCTGCGCCAGGGATTATATCGACAGGGAAGTGAACAGCAGCTTATCCGGCGGCGAATTAAAAAGGATAGAGATCGCCACCGTCCTTGCCAGAGCTTCCAGAGTATCCATATTTGACGAACCGGAAGCCGGCATCGATCTCTGGAGTTTCCAGAATCTCATCGGAGTTTTCCAGAAGATGCGCCGTGATATAAAAAACAGTTCCATCCTCATAATCTCCCATCAGGAGAGGATACTTAACATCGCAGACGAGATCGTGGTAATAAAGGACGGTGTTGTGGCAAAGAAGGGTGAAAAGGATGAAATCCTTCCCGGTCTCACGGGAACCTCCTCCGCAGTACCCGAATGCAAGAAAGGGGCTGCAGAAGCCATAGGTGATGAAGCATGTTAAAGCTTGACGAGATACAAAAGAGGCTGCTCCGCGAAGTGGCCGATCTCCATGCGGTTCCGGAAGGAGCCTATAATATCCGCTCCAACGGCCAGTCGGCAGGAAGGGTCTCCACCGAAAATATCGAGATAGAGCCCCGGGAGGACGGCCAGGGACTGACGGTGCGGATAAAACCCGGCACAATAAACGAAAGTGTACACATACCGGTTGTTATGACAAAAAGCGGCCTGAAAGAAGTGGTATACAACGACTTCCATATCGGGGAAGGATCGGATGTGACCATAGTGGCAGGATGCGGCATCGACAACTGCGGAAATCAGGACTCGGAGCACGACGGCATCCACAGATTCTATGTCGGAAAAGGCGCAAGCGTCCGCTACGTGGAAAAGCATTACGGCTCCGGAGACGGCAGAGGAAAGAGGATCTTAAATCCCGGCACCGAGGTCCATATGGAAGAGGACAGCACCATGGAAATGGAAATGGTGCAGATAAAGGGTGTGGATGATACCAACCGCACCACCACCTGTGAACTTGCAAAAGGCGCGAGGCTTGTGGTCCGTGAAAGACTCATGACCCACGGAAAGCAGAACGCCATCAGCACCTATGTTGTGGAACTGAACGGGGAAGGCTCCAGCGCGGACGTAGTATCCCGCTCCGTAGCCAGAGACGACTCATATCAGAAGTTTGATGCGAAGCTCCTTGGAAACGCCCCCTGCTCCGGTCATACGGAGTGCGATTCCATAATAATGGACAGGGGCCGGATCCTTGCGGTACCCGGGCTTGAGGCCAACGATCTGGATGCTGCCCTGGTCCACGAGGCCGCCATAGGAAAGATCGCAGGGGATCAGATCATAAAGCTGATGACCCTTGGTCTCTCCGAAGCGGAGGCCGAAGAACAGATAATAAACGGCTTCCTGAAGTGATCCCCGGGTGTGATCCCGGTTTAATCCTGAAGTTCATCGATCCGGGAAAGCTCTTCCCCGGAAAAACTAATATTATTAATAGCCTTCACATTCTCCTCTATCTGGGAGGGTCTGGAGGCTCCTATAATAACAGAGGTTATTTCATCTTTGGAGAGAAGCCAGGAAAGGGCCATTTCAGCGAGAGTCTGCCCTCTTTCCCCGGCAATATCCTTTAATCTCCTTATCTTTTCCAGCTTTTCCCGGGACAGGACCTGATCTTCCTTCAGGAACCTGCCGTCCGTCCTCACCCTGCTGTCCTCCGGGATACCTTTTAAATACCTTCCGGTAAGAAGTCCCTGGGCCAGAGGCGAAAAGCATATTATCCCCTTCCCAAGTCTGGATGAGACCTCTTTAAGTCCGTTTTTCTCAATGGTACGGTCAAATATGTTGTATCGGTTCTGATTTATGATAAATGGAACCCTCCTTTCACTTAAAATGGCGGCCGCCCTTTCAAGGGTATCCCCGTCATAATTGGAAAGTCCGACATACAGGGCTTTTCCGCTCCTTACGATCTGTTCCAGCGCCCCCATGGTCTCCTCTAAAGGAGTATCCGGATCCATCCTGTGATGGTAGAAGATATCCACATAATCAATCCCCATCCTTTCAAGGGACTGATCCAGACTGGAGATCAGATACTTTCTGCTTCCCCAGTTTCCGTAAGGCCCCTCCCACATGTCGTAGCCCGCCTTGGTGGATATCACCAGCTCATCCCTGTAGCGCTTAAGATGCTCATGCAATATCCTGCCGAAATTTCTCTCCGCGCTGCCGGGAGCGGGACCGTAATTATTCGCGAGATCAAAGTGGGTGATACCGTTATCGAAAGCTGTAAAGCACATTTCACACATATTGGAATAGTCTCCGGAATCCCCGAAATTATGCCAGAGCCCCAGAGACAGGGCGGAAAGCTTTAGTCCGCTTATGCCGCATCTCTTGTACTTCATTGTCTCATATCTGTTTTCTGCTGCGTTATACATGGCTTATCCCCCATCTCATCCCGAACGTAACAGATAACATTATAACACAGCCCGAAAGTCCTACACACCCTTTGTCCTTTTCCCGCTTTTTCCCGCGCCATAAAACCAAATACGCAGGGAAACCGACCGGATACTCCCCGTCAGCTGTCTAAGAGCAGGATGCCCACGTATACTCATTCAAAGGGGACAGATGATCCCAGAGAAAAAGGAGGTACATAATTTGAAAGAAAATAAGTATACATTATTCTTAAAGCAGTACAGTGAAAAAATGAATTTGAGCGGCAGATTGAATGATGATGATCTAGAGAAGGTAACAGGCGGCGTCGGCGGCGCAAATGAGGCCACCTGTCCCCAGTGCGGAAAACCCATGTCAAAGCAGAATGAGGCCGGCGGTCCCCAGTCAGACGCATGGTTCTGCTCCGATTGCAATATCCATCAGTTCATGTCTGATGCAGACTATATCGAAATATTGAAAGCAGCGGAGAGCACCGGACAGACCCAGGGTCTTGTCTACCCAGTATGGTGGGATAAGGTAAAACATTGAAATATGTGCTATAATCCTATGAAGGTCTGCTGCCCGGCAGCAGAAGCATAAAAACACTGTGGGGCAATGCTTCGCAAAAGGGCTCATAAAGCCCTGTCCCGCTGAAACCAAGGAGGAGAAAGTTTGAAACATAATGTTTCAAACTTCCATCGGTGCCGCGCAGGCACGTCACCGATGAGCACACCTGCCTGCGGCAAGGTACAAAATATGGATGATTATGGATTTGGGTTGATGGCGGTAATGGGTATGTTTTTTGCAGTGATCCTCGTTATCATGCTGGTGCTGTACTTGATCGACGCCATCGCGAAGTATAAGTACTTAAGGGTGAGAAGCTATGAAAATGCATGGATGGCGTTCATACCCATTATCAATATCTGGGCTGTCGTTGAAGCCACCTACGGAAACGGCGAGACCATAAATATGTACGGCTGGGATGCTCCCGCTGTTGTGGTAAAGCTCTGGCCCATAGTTACATATGTTCTTGCGGCTGCCATAAACCTGATCCCCTTTGTGGGACAGTTCCTGAGCCTTGCACTCGCTATACTTAACTTTGCGGTCATGCTCATGATCTACAGGGATATGATGGAAAGGCTGGGAAAGCAGGAGGATATCGCATTAGCCATAATCCTGGTTCTGATCTCCATAGCGGCATCCATAAAGATCCTTATGACAAGCAGCAACTTTGCTCCCGGTTCCCAGGACTACAAAAACGATGACAGAGTCCTTTCCTCCCAGACTGCGACAGACGGCCCTCTGTCCTTCATGAACGGAAACAAGTAAAAAAAGCCGCAGGGTGTCAGGGTCTTCGTACCCCGGCACCCTTTTTTGCTGCCTTGATTTTGCCCGGTAATAAATGTATCATAATGGAATGCTTGAAGGAAATATAAGAGACGGTATAGTGGATATGAGGCCTGTGGATCTGCATGTACATTCCACCAGGTCAGACGGTACCCTTACCCCGGCGGAACTGCTTGATTACGCCGTAAAAAAGAGATTAAGGGCCATGGCTCTCACGGATCACGATACCGTTGACGGCTTAACGGAAATAAAAGAGGCTGCAAAAACGAGGGAAGACAGCCCCGAGATCGTGGACGGAGTGGAACTCTCAACGGATCTCGACGGCCATGATATCCATATTGTCGGTCTGTTTATCGATACGGCCAATCCGGGCTTAAAGGAATATCTTCAGAAATTCAAGGACTCCAGGGATCTCAGAAATGAGAAGATGTGTAACGCCATCCGGGAGGGCATCGGCCTTGATATCACCTACGAAAAACTGAAAGCGGCATTCCCGGGTTCTGTGATCACCAGGGCTCATTATGCCAGATATATGCTGGATCACGGCAGCGTCCATTCCATGGATGAAGCCTTCAGCCGCTATATAGGGGACGGCCGCCCTTATTTTATCCCCAGGGAAAAGGTGACTCCCTTTGACGGAGTGGAACTCATAAAAAAGGCTTCCGGTATCCCAATACTTGCTCATCCCCTGCTTTACGGGATGTCCAGAGAAAGGCTGGAAGGGCTGGTATCCGACCTTAAGGACGCAGGGCTTATGGGTATCGAGACCCGTTACAGCACCTATTCCTCAGCCGAAACAAGGCAGATGATCCTGCTTTCCGAAAAAATGGGACTTTTGGAATCCGGCGGCTCCGATTTCCACGGCGCCAACAAAAAGGACATTGACCTCGGCACCGGAAAGGGAGGTCTTTTCATTCCCTACGAGATATATGAAAAGCTGCTGGAACGCAGGAAACAACTATGAAAAAACAATTTCTTTTTACGGACCTTGACCTGACTCTTCTTACCACCGGAAAGACCATAAGTGACGAAGATCTGAAGGCCATAAAAGAGCTTCTGGATTCCGGCAGTTTCTTTGCCTTTGTTACCGGGAGACCCTTTGAGGATACCCTTCCCCTGGCAGTGAATTACGGCCTCGAAAGAAAGGGGGTCTTCATCGCGAGTTTTAACGGCGCCCTGATCTCAAGCTTTAACGGAGAAAGCTGGGACACGATATTTAAGGAGCCGGTTTCCTACGAGGACACCAGATTTATCTTTGAGGAAGCGGAGAAAAAACGGGTCCACTGCCAGACCTATACAAAGACCCACGTGCTCTCTCTCCACGATACGGATATCTTAAGGAGCTATTCCGATAAGAAGGTGATACGTCCCAGGGTGATAGAGGATCTGGATCTCCTTATGGCTGAGCTCCCGGAGCCCCCTATGAAGGTGGTCTGCGCCGCCTTAAATGACAGACCAAAGCTGGAACGGTTCAGGGACCATATCGAACCTATGATAAGCGACAGGCTTTTCTGCCTCTTTTCCAGCGACAGGCTTCTGGAATTCGGAAAGCACAGCGCCACAAAGGCCAA
>CADBTX010000092.1 GCA_902797705.1 uncultured Lachnospiraceae bacterium
GACTGCTCCGCATGCTTAAAGCCATGAGAGCACACCCGGTTCAATGCCCTTTCCCCTGCGTGTCCGAAAGGTGTATGCCCGAGATCGTGGGCAAGGGCAATTGCCTCCGTCAGGTCTTCATTCAGATTCAGGGACCGGGAAATGGTACGCGCGATCTGTGCCACCTCCAGAGTGTGTGTAAGCCTGGTCCTGTAATGATCTCCCTCCGGAGTGAGAAATACCTGGGTCTTATCCTTAAGCCTCCTGAAGGCCTTGCTGTGAATGACCCGGTCTCTGTCCCTCTGGAAAACAGGGCGCAGAAGATCCTCCTCTTCTTCCTGCTCACGTCCTTCCGAATCAACGGAAAGCCTGGCAAAAGGACTGAGAGTATTCTTTTCTCTTTCTTCAATTTCTTCGCGGATATTTTTCATGATATGGCGTCCTAAAAGTAATATACCCTTTTTGATCCGATAATCCTTTTAGAAACCTTACAAAACGTATAATTTGATGAGCCATCCTGTGGTGGTGATGAATGCGGATATCACGGGAATGACCACAAGAGGCCAGAATACAAGCTTTTCAAAGACCCCGGGTCTTCCGGGCTTCAGTCCCCGGACATAGGTGGAATAGTCGGAAATATCCGTTATGAGGAAGGCCAAATAGGGATGGGCAAAAAAGAGATTGGAATTTTCCTGTCCGCTGTAGCGGCAGACAACGGAAAACAGTTCGTATATCAGAAAAAGCACATAAAAAGGAAGCCTTAAAGCCGGCCTTTTCTTTGAGATAAGACCCAGCATAAGGGCTGCCACTATGCCTTCGCATATCGCCGCCTGAAAATCAAACCCGGAAAATATGGTCCCTGCTCCTTCCCTTTATTAGGTCACAAAGGCTCTCCGGAATAGCCGGAGAGCCTTAAGATACTTTATGGTCTTTAGAATGTCTTACTTGGAAGCCTCTGCAACGGTCTTTGCAACCTCTGCTGCGTAATCCTCTTCCTTCTTCTCCATACCTTCACCGGTCTGGAAACGAACGATGCTCTTTATTGTGATCTTTGCGCCGTTTGCCTTTGCAACCTCTTCTATGTACTTCTTAACGGACTGCTTTCCGTCCTCAGCCTTTACATAGGTCTGGTCTAAAAGGCAGATGTCCTTGTACTGCTTGGAAACACGTCCCTGTACAAGTCCGGAGAAGATCTTCTCTTCAGCGATCTCCGCCTTTGAAGCAATGGCAAGCTCTGAAAGCTTTGCAGCTGCTTCCTTTGAAAGGAAGTTGAAGAGGTAGTTCATATTGCTCTTCTTCTCCTCGTAGATCGCGATATCCTCATCACTCCAGAGTTTTCCGCTTACAGCCTGATCGATGAGCTTGTTTAAGATAGGCTTGGGAAGTGAAGCAGGATCATTTAATGCGCTGTCAACGGTGATAGACTTAATGTGAGCCTTCTCCTCATCGGAGATATCGTCTTCACTGATGTACTGGGGATTGAGGGCAGCCACCTGCATGGCTATGTTCTTGCCCATTTCCTTAACGGCGTCATTATCAACGTCGGTCTCCACATCCACCAGAACGCCGATCTTTCCTGCAGCATGGATGTATGCGGAAACGAAGCCGTTCTCAGCCTGTAATTTTGCAAAACGACGGATCTTTATGTTCTCCCTGATCTTCTGGCCAACCTGTATAGCTACCTCATCAGCCACTGTCTCTGAGGGATCATTTATCCACTTCTCATTGAGAAGAGCGTCTACATCTGCAGCGTCGGAATCAAGCACCTGAGCCGCAACAGCGTTAACGAACTCCTTGAAGGGATCAGAACCTGCAGCGAAATCTGTCTCACAGTTCACCTCTACTACAGAAGCCTTCTTGCCGTCAGAAGATGTTGCAGTGATGGAAAGACCCTCAACTGCTGTACGTCCGGCCTTCTTCTGAGCTCCTGCAAGTCCCTTTTCACGAAGGAACTCAACAGCCTTGTCCATGTCGCCGTCTGTCTCGGTAAGAGCCTTCTTGCAGTCCATCATTCCTGCGCCGGTCATCTCTCTTAAATCTTTAACCTGTTTTGCTGTAATAGCCATTTTGTTACTCCTTTATCTAAAAAGAACCTGAAAACATCTTATTCTGCTGCTGTCTCTTCTGCGTCTGCCTCTTTGGATTCAGCTTCCTCGGGAGTTTCAGCCGCTTCCTCACCCTGGTTGGCCTCGATAACAGCGTCAGCCATCTTTGATACGATGAGCTTTACTGCCCTGATGGCGTCATCATTGCCGGGGATCACATAATCCAGCTCGTCGGGATCGCAGTTTGTATCGCAGATACCTACAAGGGTGATGCCGAGAGAGTGAGCCTCCTGAACACAGATATGCTCCTTCTTGGGATCTACAACAAAGATGCAGTCGGGAACCCTCTTCATCTCCTTGATACCGCCCAGGTTCCTCTCAAGCTTGTCCCATTCCTTCTGAAGAAGAGCAACTTCCTTCTTGGGAAGTACGTCGAAGGTGCCGTCCTGGCTCATCTGCTCGATCTCCTTCAGTCTCTTGATCCTGGACTGGATGGTCTTAAAGTTTGTGAGCATTCCGCCCAGCCATCTCTCATTTACATAGTACATGCCGCAGCGCTGTGCCTCATCCTTTACGGCATCCATAGCCTGCTTCTTTGTACCTACGAAAAGTACCGTACCGCCGTCGGCAACGATGTCTCCGATGGCATTGTATGCCTCGTCAACCTTGCCCACCGACTTCTGGAGATCAACGATATGGATACCGTTTCTCTCGGTGTAGATGTACTTTGACATCTTGGGGTTCCATCTCCTGGTCTGGTGTCCGAAGTGCACACCTGCCTCCAGAAGCTGCTTCATTGAAATAACACTCATTTCTTTCCTCCTTTGGTTGAACGGGTCTCCCCGCATCTTCGACGGCCCTCATCCCCGTGAACTATCTTGTGTAAGACACCATTCACAAGTCAGACTGTCTGAATATTGATTGAAACAGCGTGTGCCCCACTTTGGAACACACGCTGAATAATATAACATAAGTATGAAAGGTATGCAAGAGGATCAGCGTTTATTGCTTCTTCTCCAGATATTCATCTTCTCGGCGGAGGCTATAAGCTCATCCCTGAAGTCCGGATGGGCGATGCCGATGATCTTCTCCGCCCTCTCCCACATGCTGGTTCCCTTCAGGTTCACGGAACCGTACTCGGTAACGAGATAGTGGATATTTGCCCTGGTGTCGGTGACTATACTGCCCTCTGCCAGTGTGGGACGTATACGGCTCTCCACTGTGCCGTCCTTCTTCTTAAAGGTGGAGGAGCAGCAGATGAAGCTCTTTCCTCCCTTGCTGCGGTATGCCCCCAGTACGAAGTCCAGCTGTCCGCCGGCTCCGGAGATCTGCCTTGTTCCTGCGCTCTCCGC
>CADBTX010000093.1 GCA_902797705.1 uncultured Lachnospiraceae bacterium
ATATAAATGTAGCCGTTATGGTCACACATGACATAATTTGCATCTGAAGTGGGAAGACCGTTGGAGGCGTCATAGATCTTTGTGGTATAGCCAACATCGTTAAACTGGCCTGTAAGAGCATAGCCTCCCCCGTATGCCGTTTCGGAAGCGGCAAAGGCCGAAGAGACTGACAGAATGGCCGTCAGACAGAAAAGCAATATAAAAGCCAGTGGCTTTATATACTTACCTGCCGTGTTCACTGCGGGGCACCTCCTTGTTATACTTTCTGAAAACCACCTTTACCTCAGGCAGGGATTCAACAAATACCTCTACGCACTTCGGATCGAACTGGGTCCCGGCTCCTTCCTCCAGCATGCTGACAGCCTTTTCAAAGGGAAAGGCGCTCTTATATACCCGGGGTGATGAAAGGGCGTCAAATACATCCGCAACCGCCATGATCCTTGCGGACAGAGGTATAACCTCCCCGTGAAGACCTTCGGGGTATCCCTTTCCGTCCCAGCGTTCATGGTGATAAGCCGCCATATTTCTTGCTTCCTTCAGATAGTTTTCCCCTTCCATGGTGCTTATGGCATTCTCGATGATCTTCTTTCCCGCCGTGGTATGGGTCTTTATTATCTCGTATTCGTCAGGCGTGAGCTTTCCCGGCTTATTCAGGACCTTGTCAGGGATATTGATCTTTCCTATGTCGTGGAGGGGCGCGCTCCTTACAACGTCCGACATGAACTTAGGAGTGATCTTCTCAGCGTAATAGCCCTTTTTCTTAAGGCCCTCCACGATGATCTTTACGTAGGAGGAGGTCTTCTGTACATGGGCGCCCGTATCCGAGTCCCTGTTTTCCACCATGTCTGCCATGGTGATTATAAGGCCGTCCTGCATTTTCACAGTATTTTCCGAAAAGCGCCTTAAGGAACGTATCTGTTCGGCCTGATTCAGGGCCATGTCGGCGATAGCAAGATAGAGCTTCTCCACCTCATCTCCGGTATGGATGTCGATGGATCTTATCTTTTTTATCATCTCATCCAGCTTTTCCTGGTCATCGCCTGCCTTTATGAATTCATCAATGCTCATGGCGATGCTGTCTATGGGATATACGGTGTACATCCCTGTATACCAGATACCGTATGTCATTATGAGCACGAGGAATCCGCCGAGGATCAGTAATATGCGGAAAAAATAATGGAACAGTTCCTGCTTCACCCCCGGAAAAAGGGTTATCAGTATAAGACCCGAGATCACTATAAGTTCCATGGAGACAGAAAAGAGGATGCTGATCATCCTGACCCTGACGGATACCCTGACATCCGAACTCCACTTATTCATCTTTTCCATCTCATGCTTTTCAAGAGGCTTCTGCTTCCAGCCCGCATTGCTGATCTTTATCCTGAGATCCTCCGGGATAAATCTCATGATGAGACAGATAATGCCCGTGGACAGTCCTTTATCAATGATATTCAGGAGAATGTTCAGGATGAGAAAGATGAGAATGGGATGTCCTCCGGTTATCCGGGACAGACCGCTTACAGCAGTGATCATCGAGGGGAGCTGAGGTCCATTAAACAGTCCCCACTGGATAAATGTGCTGAGCGCTCCGCCGAGAAGAGAGGAAACCGCAATGAATTCCGCCACACGCAGGACTTCAGGCTGATACCTGTTTCTGACAAACCAGGCCGTATATACTCCGGTGACGATGCCTATGAAACTGAAATAGATACTGTACTCATTAAAAAATGAGCAGAACACGTTTGTGGATACCGCCGTAAGTATACCGGGAAAATATCCCCCAAGTGCCGCCACCCCCATGGTACCGACGGTATCAAAATACAAAGGAAGATCCAGCTTATATGAAATAAAGGACAGCACAAAATTTACGGCGATCCCGGCAATAACGGATGCCGTAAACAGTTTATACCTGCTCCTTCTTTTTTCATTTCCGGTCTTTACCAACAGTTCTCCTGCAAGATCATGGGTACTTGCCCCGTATTATAGCATCTTTCTCCGCTTTTCTCCACACGCGACTGCTTAAACATACATAATTCCACTGTCCCGGCACGATTTACAGACCCCCGGCATCATGGTACAATCTAGAAGTCTGAAGAAAAAGATTCCGGATCAAGTGAGTGAAAAAGAGGACAGCATATGCATACCATCCTGATCATAAGCGAACGCGATAGCGAGATCGCCGAATTAAAGAGTGAGTTATCCAAGAAAAATTCAGTTGTCGTAAAGAACCGGGCCCAGGCAGGCCTTGATTATCTGAAAAAGGCCGAAAAGCTCCCCTCTCTTACTCTTCTGGATCTTGACCTCAACTCCATGAAGGGCACTGATGTGCTGAGCTGGATCAAGGACAACATAAAGACAAGGGAGCATCCCGTCATGGTCATCTCCGAAAAGAACAATCCCTCTTTCGAGCTTCAGACCTATGTGCTGGGGGCAGTGGATTTCCAGTCCAGGCCCTTTGCGGTGGCAACCCTTGTACGGAAGATCGATATACATCTTAAAATGATCGATAAGACCAATTCCCTGGAAATGCAGAACAGCATGCTGGCCGGAAACAGTTCAATGCTGCAGAATGCAGTGACCATGTCCATGCAGAATGTGATAAGCATGCAGCAGTTCATCGTGGGGATAATGACCAGCCTTATAACCAGAAAGGACGGCTTCACAGGCATCCATTCCATGAGGGTCGGACGCCTTATGCAGATCCTGATGCAGGAAATGCTTAATCAGAAGCTGCTCTATCTCGAACCCGAAGACCAGAACATCATAATCCTCGGATCCCAGCTTTTTGACATGGGAAAGATCGGTGTTCCGGATGAGGTTCTTTCCAAGGTGGGAAAATATACGGATGAAGAATTCACCATAATGAAATGCCACACCCTCTATGCGGCTGAGGCCATTCAGAATTTTTCATATCTTCTGCCAAACAATAACTTCGTCATGTACACCTATCACATGTGCCGGAGCCATCATGAGCGCTGGGACGGAAAGGGCTACCCCGACGGCCTCTCAGGAGAAAACATCCCTCTTCTGGCCCGCATGGTAAGTATATGCGACGTATATGACGCCCTCGTTTCCGAAAGACCCTACAAAACACCACTTAGCCACGGACACGCCTGCGACATCATACAGGAGGGACGGGGCGTTCAGTTCGATCCCACCATCGTGGATATCTTCTCCAGAGTCCACATTCAGTTCCAGGCTGCCTCAAAGGGGGGCTGAGAACATCATATTATCCATATACAGGCGGTTAAAATCCCTGTCCTCCGCCAGCTCTATGGTCTCTATCCTTTCACAGAGCCTTTTCATCCCGTCTTTTCCGGCCTCAGGATCCTTAAGGAAGCTGATGGCGCCCTTCAATGCTGTATTTCCGGAAGCGATTGTCCCGGAACGGAGTTCCTCCGGGATCATGCCGATACGGGCGGCCTTTGCAACATCCAGATAATGCCCGAATCCCCCCGCCAGATAAAGCCTGTCTATATCCCCGGCAGCGATGCCCCATCTCTTAAGGAGAACCTCAAATCCCGAGCGTATGGCGGATTTTGCAAGCTGCACCTCCCGTACATCATCTTCCGTAAAGCGTATGGTCTCCCCCTCGGCGTTTTCCGTAAGAGGAAAGCCCTCATCAAAATACCTGTCCGTAAGGAGGCCGGTATCGTCCATTATCTTATTTTCCAGCAATTCCGAAACGGTCTCAATGATCCCGGTTCCACAGATCCCTACGGCAGGGGTTTTATCACCGATGGTACGGATAAAGGCTTTTTCCTCCCTTATCTCCACCTTTGAAACAGCGCCCTGAACGCTTCCCCTGCCCCATTTTATCCTTCCTCCTTCAAAGGCAGGTCCCGCCGCAGCAGAGGAAGCAAGGATCCGGTCCCTGTTGCCTATCGCCATTTCCCCGTTGGTGCCGAGATCGATAAAAGCAGAGATTCCCTCCCTTTCATGAAGCCCAAGGTAATACGATCCGGATACGATATCACCCCCGATAAAAGCAGAGATCCCCGGAAGTATGGTCAGGGGAACCTGACTCATGGGCTCCCTAAGAATGGATCCTCCGGGGTCCATCCCCTCAGGGATCAGTTCTCCAAGAGTCAGTTCTTCCAGACTTATGTTAACCACATTAAAGGGATAACTCCCAAGCCCCGAGGTATCATATCCCCGGAGCAGATGGATCATGGTGGTGTTTCCCGCGACCGAGATCCTGAGTAAATGTCCCCGGGCCCCCGGAACCTTATCTAAAAGAGTCTCTATGCCGCTTACAAGACTCTTTATTATGATCTCCCTAAGTTCTCCGGCATGGCCTCTCCCCGCAGCCCCGATCCTCGTCAGCACGTCCGCTCCGAAGGAGCGCTGGGGATTCTCTTTTGAAAAGCTGTTTAACACCCTTCCATCCCGAAGATCCACCAGGGCAAAGCAGAGAGTCGTGGTCCCGAGGTCGATGGCAGCGCCGCATCCGGCCTTAGCGAAATCGTTTTCCGGATCTGTTTTTCCCTCACCGTCACGAAGAGCATCAAAGACTCTGTCTGTCCCGGCTGTCACCGTCCTGATACCCCCTTCATCCTCCGGGAGCACCACAGCCATATCTCCCCTGATCTCTGTTCTGCAGGAGAGCCTCTCAAACGTACCTGAGGCATCCATTATCCTGACTCCGCACTTCCCGCAAAGCCCCCGTCCCCCGCAGGGAGCCGAAAAAGAGGGAAAGTGCTGCCTTATGAGCTGAAGCAGATTATCCCCTTCTTCTGCGAAGCATACCCTTCTCTGATCCCCCCGGATGATCTCCACACTGAAGCCCCGACTTTCCCCGGGGCCATCAACTCTCCCGGAGCCATCAGCGCCACCTGGGTCCTGCCCCCCCGCCGTGTCCTTTCTCCGCCCTCCGCAGTCGGTTTTAGGGCAGCTGCCGCAGTCATGACCGGTATTGAAAACACTCTCGTCATCACATAGTTCAAAGATAATGCAGCCTGTCTTTACGGGGTCAAACATACAGGCTCCGGTGATCCCGATATTCAGGGTTTTATCGGCTTTAAGAGCGTGAAAAGCATATTCATGGATCTTTATCGCTATGTCAGAGGGGGCTTCAAAGCGGCGGCGTATGCCCTTATGCTCATTTCTGCAGTACTGTTCAAGATCCGAAAGCAGCTGCTCCTCAAAGGAAAAATAGATGGAATCCGCAATGGAATCCGCCATCATGCCTAAAAAGTACTCATCATTCTTAAAACAGCCATCTATAAAACTGCTGACTCCTTTTCCAAGGGTCATGATGCAGCAGCAGATCTCACTCCCTTCCTCAAGGGGACATTCACCAAGGCCTCCCGGAAGGCGGCCAAATCCGTAGACCCCTTCAGGTTCCGCCGCAAGAAGGACTTTGGATGAGATCTCCTCATACTCCTCCCTAAAGTCCTCATAACCCTTATCCATGGAGATCCGTATCTTATCCCGGTCTCCTTTTACAATTCTTAAATCCTCTGACATAAAACCCATTTCTTTAAAAATTGGGCACCTGCCTTACACAGATGCCCATAGATAACTGATAATGTCTCTCCGGAGTCAGTGGTATGACCCCTGTCCCCGGGAGAACCAACTGTCGCTATACCTTAGTACATTCCGGGTGCGGGTGCTGCCGGTGCGGGAGGAGTAGGCTCCTTCTTTGTGGCAACAACGGACTCGGTGGTAAGGAATGAGGCCGAAACGCTGGTAGCGTTCTGAAGTGCGGACCTTGTAACCTTAAGGGGATCAAGGATACCGGTCTTAACCATGTCAACATATTCCTCTGTAAGGACATTGAATCCGATACCGGTCTTGGAATCCTTAACCTTATTGATGATCACTGCACCCTCAAGACCTGCGTTTGCAGAAATGTGGAAGAGGGGAGCCTCAAGAGCCTTAAGCACAACCTGTGCACCGGTCTTCTCATCACCGTCAAGGGTCTTGATGAGCTTGTCCAGCTCCTTCTCAGCGTGGATGTATGCTGAGCCGCCGCCTGCGATGATACCTTCCTCAACAGCGGCACGGGTAGCATTTAATGCGTCCTCCATGCGGAGCTTTGCCTCCTTCATCTCGGTCTCGGTAGCGGCACCTACGCGGATGACCGCAACACCTCCGGAGAGCTTTGCAAGCCTTTCCTGAAGCTTCTCCTTATCGAAGGAAGAAGTTGTGGCCTCGATCTGAGCCTTTATCTGAGCCTGACGCGCCTTGATATCGGCTTTCTTTCCGGCACCGTCAACAATGGTGGTGTCATCCTTTGTAACCTTAACGCTCTTTGCGTGTCCGAGCATCTCCACTGTAGCGTCCTTAAGCTCGAGACCAACATCGCTGGAGATAACCTGTCCGCCTGTAAGCTTTGCGATATCCTCAAGCATATCCTTTCTTCTGTCGCCGTAGCCGGGAGCCTTAACAGCAACAACATTGAAGGTTCCGCGGAGCTTGTTGACGATAAGAGTGGTAAGTGCCTCACCGTCCACATCCTCAGCGATTATGAGAAGTGCCCTGCCGCTCTTAACGATCTGCTCCAGAAGGGGAAGAATGTCCTGAACGGTTGAGATCTTCTTGTCATAGATAAGGATGTAGGGATCTTCCAGATTTGCCTCCATCTTATCCATATCTGTGCACATATATGCTGAAACATAGCCGCGGTCGAACTGCATTCCTTCAACCAGATCCAGTTCGGTCTGCATGGTCTTGCTCTCTTCAATGGTGATAACGCCGTCGTTACCAACCTTCTCCATAGCATCTGCGACCATCTTTCCAACTTCCTCATCACTTGCTGAGATGGAAGCGACCTTTGCGATGTGATCCTTGGAAGAAACCTTGGAGCTCATCTTCTTCAGGGCTTCAACAGCGGTATCGCAGGCCTTCTTCATACCTCTTCTTAAGATCATGGGATTTGCTCCTGCTTCCAGGTTCTTCATTCCCTCATTGATCATTGCCTGTGCAAGTACGGTAGCGGTGGTGGTTCCGTCGCCGGCTACGTCATTTGTCTTTGTAGCAACTTCCTTAACCAGCTGTGCGCCCATGTTCTCGAACTCATCCTCCAGCTCGATCTCCTTTGCAATGGTCACACCATCATTTGTGATAAGAGGTGCGCCGTAGGACTTGTCCAGAACAACGTTCCTTCCCTTGGGTCCGAGAGTAACCCTTACGGTATCCGCAAGCTGATCAACACCTGACTTAAGTGCGGCTCTTGCTTCTGAGCCGTATTTGATTTCCTTTGCCATAGCTTAATTAATCTCCTTTGTAATTATTTCTCAATGACAGCTAAAATGTCATTCTGCTTAACAATAATAACCTTTGTCTTGTCGTCAAGCTCAATCTCTGTTCCTGAATACTTGGAATAGATAACCTTCTGACCCTTCTTGACCTGCATCTTTATTTCCTTGCCGTCAACCACTCCGCCGGGGCCCACTTCCAGGATCTCGGCCTGCTGGGGCTTTTCCTTCTCTTTTCCGGGAAGGACTATGCCTGACGCTGTGGTCTCCTCAGCTTCGATAGGCTTTAATACAACTCTGTCTGCTAACGGTTTTATTTTCATGGTAAAACTCCTTTCCATTTACTAGCACTCACTTTCTTTGAGTGCTAACTACAGAAGACATAATACTTTTTTACCCGCTATGTTGCAAGCGGGTAAAATCGGGTAGATCATATTAAAATCTTATTTTTTCTCTCTTTTTCTCTTATTATCTCTTAAATGCTCTATTATCATAAGAGAAATATATTTTGCCTGATATATTCCTCCGCCGATACGGAAATGGGCTATGCGCTGTGGGCTTCAAGATATTCCATTATCTTGCTTATCCCCCTGTCATGTTCAAAGGATACGCCCATGGCAAAGTTTCCTGCGTCGGAAAAAAGCCTCACCACCCTGCACTCCAGATGGGATATCAGGGTTCCGGTCTCGTTGCCGTAAAAATAGAGGATTATCCCGTCCCCCGGCTGGGCTTTTATCTCGTTCTTAAAAACTATGGCGGCCCCTGTGGTACTAAGATCCTTGATCCTTACGGATCTGACCCCGTTGCCGGAGCAGTAAAGCGCTGTGTAGTTCGTCGGCTCCCTCTGGGCACGCCGCTTTTCATCAGCCATTTTCGCTTCCTTCTTCGGTCTTACCGGAGAGAACAATGGTGCGGACCACCCTTAATGCACATTTCAGAAGATCATCCCTGGAGATGAGGCCCGAATCAAGGCTTTCCTTAAGCGCCTCCACGTCTCCCACGCTGCCCGGCATATTGAGGTCATTTCCGGCCTTTACGCAGCCGGCAGCCGTGCAGTTGTCGCCGTGCCAGGTGGTAGTCCAGTCGCTCATCACCAATCCCTTAAAGCCCCATTCGTCACGAAGTATGCCAGTTAAAAGTTCCCTGTTATTGGCGGAATGCACGCCGTTTATCTTATTGTAGCTGGTCATAAGGGCCAGGGGCTGGCTCTCTTTAACAGCCGTTTCAAAGCCTCTTAAATATATCTCTCTTAAGGTCCTCTCTGACAGTATGGAATTTGAGAAGAACCTGTTATCCTCCGCATTATTGCATGCAAAGTGCTTTATGGTGGTGCCGCAGCCCTTTACGGACTGGACTCCCTTTGTGATGGCGGCCGCCGTCTTTCCCGAAAGAAGCGGGTCCTCCGAATAATACTCGAAATTCCTTCCGCAGAGGGGATTCCTGTGGATGTTCATTCCCGGCGCCAGCCACAGGGTGACCCCGAAGATATCCATTTCCTCGGCAACGGCCTTTCCCACCTCATAGACCATTTCCGTATCCCAGGTGGAAGCAAGGAGCGTTCCCACAGGGAAAGCGGTACAGTACTGGTAGTAGGTCTCTCCCTCCTCTTCCTCGGACTCTAAGTCAAAGAAGCCGTGTTCCACGGTCTTGATAAAGGTCTTCGGCTTTACCTTTCCATCCGAAACGGTATAGTTCTCGAGGATGCGGAGTCCGGCAGGACCGTCCGCAGTGGCTATGGAAGGTATGCCGTCCTGATTTACTTCATGGCTGGTATCTGCCGCCGATCCGGGAACCAGTTCACTGCTGCTCCCTACGGCTTCCTTTTCTTCCTTGGTGGGAATTGCTCCAACAACCAGGGAAATAAGCTTTTCGTCGCTTAAGGGAAGGGTAAGCTCCCTTACCCTCTCCGGAATATCATCCGGCTTTTCATAGGTGTTATTGACAACAGTGATAAGATCTCCCTCTATCTCAAGAACAGGCAGATCCTCATCCTTTGCCTTATCGACCCATTTCTTATTCTGCTCTTCCCTTTCATCGGCGGGGATGGAGAATTCCCTGATGTCGCTTTCCGGAACACAGAGGTTCTGACACTTCTCCACCGTTACCTTCCTGTCCAGAGAAAGCATGGCAACAAGAGTGGATTTATCAAGTGAGAATCCGCACCAGATGCCGTAGAAACCCTTTTCCAGAGTCCAGGCTCCCTCCTCACTGTCATAGGAGGAAAGGCTCCGGAGGGGAATATCGACAGTCACTTTTTCGGATCCGTCAGCGGGTATTACCGCGGTTTTCTTAAATCCCGCAAGTCTTCTGAATTCCTTCTCCAGACCGGTCTGGGGACAGGAAACATAGACCTGGAGCACCTCTCTTGCGGGGCTGTCACCGATATTCGTGACAGTTACGGGAAGAGATACCTCCTCACCCTTAAGCATGGGCGCCTCGGCCTCAAGGCTGAACTCACTGTAGGTGAGTCCGTATCCAAAGCCGTAGCGCACAGGAATACCAAGGGAATCGAAGTAGCGGTAACCCACATATATTCCCTCCTCATACTTTTCCTGTGTCAGATCCTCATTAATAAATGAAAAACCGGCAGACCCGGGATAATCTTCATAGTCATAGCACCAGGTGTCCGTCAGATGTCCGCTGGGAGACAGCTTTCCCGACAGAATATCGGCCAAAGCGTTTCCCCCCTCCATTCCGGCCTGGCACATGAAGATCAGCGCTAAAATGTTTTTATGGGAATCCATGAAAGACAGATCGATGACCGATCCGGTATTTATGATGACGATCACCTTATCATACAGCCTGCAGAGGTCGTCAAGGAATTTCTCCTCATCTTCCGTAAGGTAATAATCCCCTTCCTTATTCCTTCTGTCCGCAGCCTCTCCTGCGGTACGGCTTATGACATATATGGCGGTATCCGTTTCCTCTTTCTCAGGATCCGGACCCTTGGGAGCAGGGAAGGGACGGGCAGCGTAGGTATCAAAGAAACCCTCCATTCCTCTTTCGGACTCCTTCACCTCTTTAATGAGGGCGTCCCTCCAGAGGACCCGCTTTTCTTCATATTCCCTGTTATAGTCTTCTATCCACTTTTCATTGACGACACTAAAGCCTGCGTTCTTCAGGCCGTCATATACGGAGACATCCTCTCTCTCATTCACATCCCCGCTGCCGGTGCCGCCTTTAACGGTTTTCGAACCACCCCGTCCGTACAGGGCTATGGCCGCATTTTCGGAAAGAGGCAGTACGTTATCCTTGTTTTCCAGAAGGACTATTCCTTCTA
>CADBTX010000094.1 GCA_902797705.1 uncultured Lachnospiraceae bacterium
GGCGCTGTATGTGATCTTTCCGAAAGAGAGTTGGATTTGAACGGACTTAATCTTATAAATGTGGGATTTGGAAATATCGTTAACGGGGACAAGATAGTTGCCATTGTCTCTCCCGATTCCGCTCCCGCAAAAAGACTTATCCAGAACGGAAAAAAGGAGGGCTTGTGTATTGATGCCACTCATGGCAGGAAGACCAAGTCCTGCATTTTTATGGAAAACGACCGGATGGTACTTTCGGCACTTCTTCCGGAGACCATTCTGGACCGTTTGAAGGATATCAAGGTTTCCGGATGATATGATCCGGGTATGGCGCAAAACAGAAAGGAAAGAGTTTCGAAGGGCATGAAGGGAATACTAACTGTGGTATCCGGCTTCGCTGGAGCGGGGAAGGGTACGATCATGAACACTCTTATCAGGGATTATCCGGGCTATGCCCTTTCGGTTTCTGCCACCAGCAGAAGGCCGAGAGAGGGTGAAAAGGAAGGAGTCAATTATTTCTTCAAGACCAGGGAAGAATTTGAGGAGATGATAAAAAATGACGAATTCCTGGAACACGCCGAATATGTGGGAAATTACTACGGTACTCCCAGGGCCTTCGTGGAAAAGAAACTGAATGAGGGACTGAATGTGCTTCTGGAGATAGAGATCCAGGGGGCAATGCAGATAAAGAAAGCCTTTCCCGATTCACTGCTGGTATTCATCATGCCGCCCAGTGCGGCGATATTAAAGGAAAGGCTCACCAACAGAGGGACCGAGAGTCCGGAAGTCATTGATAAGAGAATGCACCGTGCGGTGGCCGAGTCAGAGGGTATAGAGAACTATGACTTCATAGTCATCAATGACGAGGTGGACAAATGCACGGAAACATTGCATAATATTATCCTGTCCGCGGCGTATCAGCCTGTGAGACAGAAGGAATTTATAGAACAGGTCAGACATGATCTGAAGGAAATGTGAGTTATCTGGAGAGGAGAAAGAAATGTTACATCCGTCATATGGCGATCTTATGGCAGTAGTAAATTCGGAAGTAGAGGACGGGGAAGCGCCTGTAGTAAACAGCAGGTATTCCATTGTGCTCGCGACAGCTAAAAGAGCAAGACAGCTTATCAGCGGAGGAGAGCCCCTTACAGACCCCAAGGGAAAGAAGCCCCTTGCGGTTGCCATCGATGAGCTCTACAGGGGTGAACTGAAGATAGAGAGCAAGGACGAAGACGAAAAGGTAGCCAGATAGTGAACATCTTTATCCTGTCCCTTGGCTGTGACAAGAATCTTGTGGATTCCGAGGTCATGACGGGCCTTTTAAGAGACAGCGGCTTTAATTTCACGGATGACGAGGAAAAAGCGGACGCGGTGATCATCAATTCCTGCTGCTTTATCGGTGACGCAAAGGAAGAGAGCATCAATGCGGTGATCGAGGCGGGAAGGCTTAAGGAAGAGGGTAAGGTTAGATACATCATTCTGGCGGGCTGTCTTGCGGAGCGTTACAGCGAGGAGATAAAGACGGAGCTGCCGGAGGTGGACGCCATCATCGGTACGACTGCCTTTGACAGTCTTCCCGGAGTATTGAGGAGACTGTCCGCAGAGGAGGCCTCTGAAGAGGGAAGAGATAGCAGGATCGTCGAAAAGAGAGACAGGGATCTTCCTGTATTTCCGGAGGTGAGCCGGAGCATTTCCACCGGCGGACACTTTGAATACCTTAAGATCGCAGAGGGCTGCGACAAGGGCTGTACCTACTGCATCATCCCCTATGTCAGGGGAAGGTACAGGTCGGTACCGGAGGAAAAGATCCTTAGAGAAGCGGAGGAGCTCTGTGACAGAGGGGTGAAGGAGCTTATCCTTATCGCCCAGGAGACCACCGTATACGGAAAGGACCTCTATAAGAAAAAAGCGCTGCCGGAACTTTTGAGGAAACTCTCCTTTATCCCCGGCGCAGAGTGGATAAGGCTTATGTACTGCTATCCGGAGGAGATAGATCCTGAGCTTATCCGTACGATAAAGGAACTGCCCAAGGTCTGTAACTATCTGGATCTTCCAATACAGCACTGTTCCGACCGGATACTGAAGCTTATGGGCAGGAGGACCACAAAGGCCGATATAGAAGAACTTATAGATACTCTTCGCCGTGAGATCCCGGATATATGTTTAAGGACCACACTTATCACAGGATTTCCCGGAGAGACGGAGGAAGAGCATAAGGAGCTTCTTGGCTTTGTTGAAAAATGCAGGTTCGACCGGCTGGGAGTATTTAAGTATTCCCCCGAAGAAGGCACAAAGGCCGCATCATTCCCGGATCAGATCCCTGAGGAGATCAAGGAGAGGCGCTTTGATGAGATAATGAGCCTGCAGCAGCAGATCTCCCTTTCTGTCAACGAGGGATTAAAGGGCAGGGAGATGGAGTGCATGATAGAGGGCCGTATCCCGGAGGAAATGGTCTACGTGGCCAGAAGCCGCAGGGATGCCCCGAATGTGGACGGAATGGTATTCATTGACGAAGAGTCGGTGAAGGGAAGCCTTATCACCGGTGATCTCCTGAAGGTAAGGGTCACGGGGGCTTCCGAATATGATCTATATGGAGAGATAGTATGAATCTGCCGAATAAGTTAACTGTACTTAGGATAATACTTGTACCTGTATTCGTGGCGGTGATCCTTTCAAACTGCTTCGGAGACAATTCGAAATGGGTGGCTCTTGCCATCTTCATCATTGCCAGCCTTACGGATCTTCTGGACGGAAAGATCGCGAGAAAATATAATCTTGTGACGAATTTCGGAAAATTCATGGATCCTCTGGCGGACAAGATGCTGGTCTGCTCGGCACTCATTTGTATGGTGGAGCTGCAGAAGATACCCTCCTGGATGGTCATCATCATAGTGGTAAGGGATTTCGTGATCAGTGGTTTCAGGCTTGTGGCTGTGGAGAACGGAAGAGTCATCGCAGCAAATTACTGGGGTAAGTTCAAGACGGCGTCACAGATGGTGATGATCTGTCTACTCATTGCGGATATAAATATCCCGCCTTTCCCGATCATAACCGAGGCTTTTAAGTGGATAGCTCTTGTTTTGACAGTCATCTCGTTGATCGTTTACCTTGTTGATAACAAGGACGTAATGAAGGAAGAATAATGTATGTCAGACGACGATAATAAACAGAAGGACAGTGGTTCGGACGCAGCCATACGACTTGTGGGGATAAAGGCCGACAAGGTTAAAGAGGAGCTTTCCGATATCATCAGGGGCGGCAATCCCTCTGCAGAGATAACGGACCTTCACGGAGAAGTGCTGATAAAGCTCCATGCCGAAGAGGAAGAGGATAAGAGCGGCAAGAAGGTATTAAAGCCTGTGGTAAAGGAGATCAAGTCCAGACTCGGGCAGATGATCTATTCCACGGATGCGGATAAGACTCTGGAGGATGCTGTGGTCGGTATCCTTAAAGAGAATCATTTCACCATTGCAACGGCGGAGAGCTGTACTGCGGGACTTTTTACAGGCAGGCTTGCCAATGTTCCCGGAGTCAGCGAGGTGCTGAAGGCCGGATTTATCACATATTCCGAGAAGGCCAAGCGGAAGTATGTGGGCGTAAAGAGGCGTACTCTCGATAAGTTTACGGCAGTGAGCGCCGAAACCGCTTTAGAGATGAGTAAGGGCGCTGCGGCTGCAGCGAAGACCGACTGTGCGGTATCCATTACAGGACTGGCAGGTCCTGACGGGGGGAGTGCGAAGCAGCCGGTAGGGCTTGTTTATATTGGAGTCACGGTTCAGAAAAAGACCATAGCAAAAGAATATCATTTTTCGGGAGACCGCCAGGAGATCAGATCCCAGGCGGTGACTGAAGCGCTGGCATTACTCAGGCTTGCGCTTTTAAAGCATTTCTCTGAGATCACATTTTCCTGATCTCTCACGGATCTAAGCCTCCCGGAGGATGATCAGGAAAGGGAGGCGGATAAAGTGACAGTCGATGAGATCATGAGCTTCATGGAGGATAAGAGATATAATGACCTCCGGGGCACTTTATCTGACTTAAACGAAGCGGATGTGGCTTCGCTTCTGGAAGATCTTCCACAGGAGATACGGCTGAAGACATTCAGGCTGCTGCCGAAGGATATGGCGGCGGACGTTTTCTCATTCCTGCCTACGGACGTGGAGCAGGATATCATCACTTCCCTGACAGACAGAGAGGCTACGGCCATCATAGACAACCTTATGGCAGACGACGCTGCGGACCTTATGGAGGAAATGCCGGCGAGCGTCGTTAAGCGGCTCCTTTCCCATGCGAGTCCGGACACCAGACGGGATATAAACCATCTCCTAAAGTTCCCCGAGGATTCTGCGGGATCCATTATGACCGTGGAATTTGTGGACCTGAAGGAAAACCTGACGGTGGAGGAAGCGCTTAACAGGATAAGAAAGAACGGTATAGACAGGGAGACCATAAATAACTGCTATGTCCTTGATGCTGCAAGGCGCTTAAGGGGCATGGTGGCTTTAAGGACCCTTATCCTTTCAAAGCCCGAGGAGCTTATCCGGGACATAATGGAAGAAAATGTGATCAGCGTGGACACCATGATGGACCAGGAGGAAGTCGCGCGGATGATCTCGAAATACGACTTCAGTTCCATTCCGGTGGTGGATTCGGAAAAGAGGCTGGTGGGCATCATAACCGTAGACGATATCATCGATATCATCCAGGAAGAGGCTACGGAGGATATCCAGAAGATGGCTGCTATCCTGCCTACAGATGACCCCTATGACAAGATGTCCCCCATCGATCTATGGAAAAAGAGGATAGGATGGCTCCTTTTACTCATGGTTTCCGCCACCTTTACTGGTAAGATCATAACCAGTTACGAGGCGTCTCTCCAGGCTTATATAATCCTTACCGCCTTTATCCCGCAGCTTATGGATACGGGCGGAAACTGCGGATCCCAGACTTCCACCACCATAATCCGGGCCCTTTCTCTTAATGAGATCAATTTCCAGGACATAGCGAGAGTGATCTGGAAGGAATTCAGGACGGCTCTTATCTGCGGCGGAACGCTGGCTGTGGCGAATTTTGTGAAGCTTCTTTTGATAGACCGGGCGGAACCCATGGTGGCCCTTGTGGTATGCATAACCATGATCTGCGCTGTGATCTGTGCGAATCTTGCGGGATGTATGCTGCCCATGATCGCGAAAAAATTCGGCCTGGATCCGGCTGTCATGGCTTCGCCGATGCTCACCACCATAATCGACGCGCTGACCCTCTCCATCTATTTCCAGGTGGCGGTCCATGTGCTTCATATCGCTTTATAGCAGGTGATCCCCGGGGCTTTCCCCAAGTCTTAAATCGTTGCTAAAAAAGACGGTTCGTGCTATACTTGGTAATGTATCTGGAACTGTTCCGGTGCCGTGGATTTTGGCTTTTGCCGGGGCTTATCAGAAAAAATAATAGAAAAGGACGTGGGATATGCATTTTATAATTACCGGAAAGAATATTGATGTAACACCGGGTTTAAAGAGCGCGGTGGAGGACAAGATCGGAAAGCTTGAAAAGTATTTTACTCCGGATACGGAGGTGCATGCGACCCTTTCCGTTGAAAAGGACAGGCACAAGATCGAGGTGACCATTCCCGTTAAGGGCAATATCATAAGGTCCGAGCAGGTTTCCAATGACATGTATGTTTCCGTTGATCTGGTGGAAGAGATCATCGAGAAGCAGATGAAGAAGTACAAGAATAAGATAATCGACAGATCCCAGGACGGCGGAAATCTCCAGCAGGATTATCTGGATCAGGATTTTGCCGATGACGGTGAGATAAAGATCGTCCGCACCAAGAGATTCGGCTTCAAGCCCATGTATCCTGAAGATGCCTGTGTGCAGATGGAACTTCTGGGTCACACTTTCTATGTTTTCAGGAATGCTGAGACGGATGAGGTGAATGTGGTATATAAGAGAAGAGGAAATACTTACGGCCTTATCGAGCCGGATTGATGATTCCAAGTATGACTTCTTGCCCCGGCATATGCCGGGGTTTTTCTTTTGATTTTAAAACCATTCAGGTCTTAGAAGGTACAATATGTTGTATGGTATGTGAATGTTCGGAAGGCAATGAGTGTTTAAGTAAGTAAGTAGTTTAGCGGAGGAATATCCTGTGAGATCTAGAAACAGAAAAGCAGTTGCCCTTGTACTGGCAGCGTCCCTTATTTTTTCATTTAACACGGTATCATTTGCGGCTATGCAGGATGAGTATGATGTTGTGAGCACGGATGGCGAAGAAGCCGTGGATACTGTTACTGCAGAGGAAAGAGAAGAGGAGATCATCCCGGAGGAAGACCCTGATAGTTCAGGATCTGCCGTGGAGGTCGTGGAGGATAGTGGAGCTGAGCTTTCGTCCGGTGAAGAAGGCGTACTTTTCACGGATGATGACGCCCAGAACGCCTTAAGCGGAAATATCGTCCTTACTTCCAATACCCCGGATATCACGGTATCGCCTAATGACACTGTTTCCGTAAATGATGTAAAGGATGCGATCTTCGCAGATCTTGAGATGACTGTGGGAGACAGCACCTATTACGTGAAGGAAACGAAGAAGGGCTTTTCACTTATGAGAAAGTCCGATGATAAGGAGATAGCGAAGGAGATCTCGTCTAACAGTGCTCTTATCAGCTTAAACAGCATAAGAAAGGCGGGGAGTCCCTTAAAGGAAGCCGGAGAGATCAAATATGCGGATAACGCCAAAGGTCTTATCAGTTCAAAGGGAAACCAGCTGGTGCATTATACCGTTACCATTGACAAGACAAAGATCGTTGGAGCGAGAGACTGCAATACCGTTGAGGGAGACATCCTCTTAAAGGTATGGACCAGCGGATCGGTTTCAAGCCAGAGGATAAAGTTTGCGGACGGTAAATTCTCCGTTCTTGTCGTACATGATGCCTGCGTTGAGTACAGGGGCACTAGGGTTGTCGCCACGAGCCACCATCAGGCGGTATCCGATGACAGTCTGTCAAAGGAGGTGTCCGGCACAGTGGACGGCGCGGTGGGTGTATCCGTAAGGCTGGAGAAACTCAGTGAGAACGGCGTCTGGATCCCCATTGACGGAAAGAGCTACGGAAACTATTTCTGGAAGGACAGGACAGGGATCACCTTAAAGAAGCCCAAGGTATATAACGGAAAGAAGGTTGGCTCATGCTATGACGAGGACGGCCCTTACTTCATGATACCCGTTTCCGTCAAAAAGAAGCAGATGGAGAATGACCTTCTGACCCAGGATCAGAAGCAGTCCCTGAAGAACGTGCTCAAGTCCACAAAGATACATTTTACCATCGAGCCCAGGAAGCTGAGTACCGATGACCTTACCTACGACAAGTATGACGCGGATAAGTTCTATGTAAAGAAGCTTACCTATAATTCCGGAAAGAATACCCTTAAGGGCACGATCCAGTTCAGGACCATTAAGACGAATAAGTCCACTCTTAACGCAAGGAAGTTAAAGAATGTGGGCAAGAAACTGAAGATCGTTTCCAAGTCGAAATACGAGGCAAATACCAGCAAGAAGAATGACGCATATTTCGAATACAGTTCGGAAAAGGGAGGGGCGACTCTGACCGGCGTCAACGGCTATTACGGAAATGCCTTCGTAAAGGGCAGCAGGATAACGGTTAAATAAAGGACGATCCGGGATGTATGCAACTGA
>CADBTX010000095.1 GCA_902797705.1 uncultured Lachnospiraceae bacterium
GACGGCGTTCAGGATCCTGTGATCATGGAGATAGATACCTCCTCCATATCGGATATGACTGTTTCCGTTACTTCGGAAAACCCCGATGAGGACGTGCTGGAGACGGTAAAAAACAATATAGAGCCCGAGTTAAAGAAGATCTCGACTCTGGCACAGATCGAAACCAGCGGCGGCAGGGACAGGTATATCCGTATAGAGGTCATACCCGAATACGCCAAGCAGTACGGCCTGGATGTATCATCCATCGCTGATGCCGTAAAGGCCGTGAACTTCTCCATGCCAACGGGTACCGCCGAATACGGTGATCAGAAGGTATCCTTAAGTGCAGAGGTAAAGTACAAGACCGTTAAAGAACTTGAGCAGGTTCCCATCAATACAGGCACCGGGCAGACCATACATCTGATGGATGTGGCAAGGGTAAGCTTTGCCAATAAGGAAGCGGGTTCCTTAAGCCGCTATAACGGACAGGATAACGTGAGTCTTGAGATAAAGAGAAAGCAGACCGAGTCCTCCGTTACTCTTTCCAGGGCGGTGAATAAAAAACTGGATGAGCTGAAGAAGATCTATCCTTCCATCAGGTTCGACGTGATAAATGACTCGGCCGATGATATCGTTGAGAGTCTTCTGGAGGTGTTTAAGACCATACTTCAGGCGGTTGGTCTTGCGATGGTGGTGCTGTTTATCTTCTTCGGAGACCTGAAGGGATCCCTTATCGTTGCAAGTACCATGCCGGTTTCACTGCTCGCCACCCTCTGCTGTATGAAGCTTGCGAATTTTGACCTGAATGTCATCACGGCAGGTTCACTTATCATCGCAGTCGGAATGATGACAGATAACGCGGTGGTGGTACTGGAGATGTGTTTCAGAAAGCTGGACGAGGGCTTAAGTTTTGCCGAAGCCGGACTTATGGGCGCTGTAGTGGTATCAAATTCGGTTATCACCTCCACCCTTACGACCGTGGTGGTTTATCTTCCCCTGGCAATGATGCAGGGGCTTTCCGGACAGATGTTCAAATCCATGGGATTTACCATCATCTTTGCCCTTCTGGCTTCCATGATCGCGGCCCTGCTCCTAATCCCGCTCTGCTTTGCTTCCTATAAACCGGTGGAGAAGAAGGATATCATCACAAACCGGGTATTAAATAAGATCAACCGGGTTTATGAAAGGGTGCTGAGAAAGGCACTTAAGTATAAGAAGACCGTGTTTGTCATCGTAGTCGCTGTAATGGGCATCACCATCGCCCTTACCCCCTTCTTAAGGACTGAGCTCTTTTCGTCCTCGGATGAAGGACTGGCTGTGATCAGCATGAAGTTCAGACCGAATCTGGATCTTGATACCATGAATGAGGACGTTCTGAAACTGGAAGAGATGATACGGCAGGAGGAATTTGTGGATTCCTATTCCACGAGCATATCCCAGTCTTCCTCATCAGCCACCATATCGGTCTATGTGGATAAGAAGAAAAAGAAGACCCAGGATGCAGTTGACGACTGGAATGTGGCCTTAAAGAACTTTTCAAAACTGAGTGAGGTCACATGTTCCGCAGGCTCTTCCGCAGGAGGCTCAGGTCTTAACAGTGCTGACACCAAGCAGTTTGTTATCCAGTCCACCAATTCGGAGCTCCTTAAAAAGAATTCGGACGAACTGGAAAAGGTGCTGGGAGATACGGACGGCGTGCTTTACACCTCATCTACCGTTCAGGGTCAGGGAAGCAAGGCAAAGGTTGTGATCGATCCCGTGATGGCAAAGTCCAAGGGCTTTACTCCCCAGCAGCTGGCCCAGATGATATATGTCAATATGAACGGTACCGATGCCCTGGATGTGGATCTGGACAGCAGGACCTACACCGTCAAGGTTGAATATCCGGATGATTATTATGAGAAGATAAGCGATGTGGAGGCCATGACCTTCACCAATATGCAGGGTATCAGCGTTCCCCTTACGGAGATCGGAGAAGTAAAGTTCAGTTCCGCTCCCGAGTCCATAGAGAGAAAGGACGGCATGATCCAGGCCACTATCACTGCCCATATGACATCGGATACAAAGGATGCGGTGGGAGATGTGCTTGCGAAAAAGGCGCAGGAGTTCGAACTTGATCCCGAAGTCTATTTCGGCACCGATATGCAGAGCGAGATGATGGCAGATGAGTTCGGAGCTCTGGGACAGGCCATAGGTATAGCCATATTCCTGGTGTTCATGGTTATGGCCCTGCAGTTTAATTCCATAGCGGATTCCCTTCTTATCATGCTGGAGATCCCCTTTGCCATAATTGGTTCCGTGCTCTATATGATAATCACCCGTTCAAAGATCAGCATGGTCTCGCTCATGGGATTTTTGATGCTCTCCGGTATAGTTGTTAATAACGGTATCATATTGATAGATATGGCGATACAGAATCAGAATGAGGGCATGGATACGGTGGAAGCCCTGGTGGATTCCGGAAAGGGACGACTCCGTCCCATACTTATGACCACTCTTACCACCATACTGGCCATGATACCTACTTCCCTCGGAATAGGCGGGGCGGCTGAGTCCATGCAGGGCATGGCGGTTGTCATAGTGGGAGGACTTCTGGTATCAACAGTGCTGACTCTTGTGGTGCTTCCCACCTTCTATCTCCTTATGGATTCCATAAGGGTAAGGGTGGACAGGATAAAGAAGAAGTTTAATGACAGAGCAGCGGCAAAGGCTCTTTCCCAGAAGGAGTTCCGTTCCAGAGTAGATAAGGATATTAAAAAGGAGTGATATGCAGTACAGGAAGGACAGATACGGACGGGAATTATCAGCCCTGGGATACGGCTGTATGCGTTTTACCACAAAGGATAACAAGATCGATATCGAAAAGGCGGAAAAGGAACTAATCCGTGCCATCGATCTCGGAGTGAACTACTTTGATACTGCATACATCTACCCCGGAAGCGAAGCCGCTGTGGGGGAGATATTCGAAAGAAACCATGTGAGGGATAAGGTATATATCGCCACAAAGCTGCCTCAGTACCTGATAAACAGCAGCAAGGCGATAGACAGGTATTTTGACGAGCAGTTAAAGCGCCTTCGCACAGATCATATCGATTATTACCTGATGCATATGCTTACGGATATCGAGGCCTGGAATAAGCTCTGTAGCTTTGGTATCAAAGAGTGGATAGCTGCGAAAAAGGAAAAGGGAGAGATCACGAATATAGGTTTTTCCTTCCACGGTAATACGGAAATGTTCTTAAA
>CADBTX010000096.1 GCA_902797705.1 uncultured Lachnospiraceae bacterium
AACTTATCATCCACATCATAGTCAAACATTCTGTCGAACTCATTCTCTACCGGCCTGTCATGAAAATCAATCTGCATATGATTACCTGCCTTTCCCTTTGCCTTCTCCAATATTGTTGTTAACTCCATGAGCTGTCATCGTTTCAACCTGTCTGGCTGTCACAATCCTGCTCATCTTTCTGTCATTATTTCCTGCCGACCTTTGTCGATCGGCAGGTTATTTTTTATAAAGTCAAAATCGGAAAAGGCATGTCCTCCCTGCACACTTCATGAGCATTCTCCCGGAAGCAACTATACTCATCGCCAAGATCCTTATAGCGGATGAACTCATACAAATACCGCATCTCTTCCATGTCACGATACTGGCTATCCATTGCGCTGGTCAGAAATCCGCTCAGTTCCTGATAATTCTCGTACAAGTTCTTGTAAAACCTGTCCTGTATCTTTTCGGAGGTTTTTCTCATACATTTCCACCTCCGATCATCTCATGCTCGGCCACATATCTGACCACGTGTTCATCGATCAGTTTCTTTTTCTGCTGTGCGGAATACATGAGGCTCTTCTCGCATATCCTGTTTATCATCCTTGGCACTCCGGCCGATACCTTAAATATCTCCGTCTCGGCTCCCGGTGTAAATATCTCCTCATCAGCCTCTGCATATGCAAGGTGCGATCTGATGTAAAGCCCTGTTTCGCTGCGATCCATCGACTTAAGTACGATGTTCATATCTATCCTCTGTGTGATCGCGGTATAGCGCTGCATCCTGAGTTTTTCCCAAAGTTCCGTCTGTCCTACAATCACAAGTGACAGGGGACTTGCCGAGTCAAACTCGCTGTTCAAAAGAAACCGGAATTCCTCAAGCGTCTCCTTCTCCAACAAATGCGCCTCATCAAGCACACATATCGTATTCTTTTTCTGTTCCTCCTTAAGTGCCTTTAAGGCTCTCTGGAGCTGTCTTTTGGCATCTCCCCTATAGAAGTGTGCCTTTATTCCCAACTGCTCAAGAAGACCGCTGTAGAGCCATCTTGGCGTAAGCTGCGAGTCCGAGACATACAGAAGAGTATATTTTTCTTTCGGTATGCTCGCATCCAACAGACGTATCAGTGTGGACTTACCGCAGCCGGGATCTCCTGTTACTACGGCAAACTGCTTTCTGTCAGCAGCGTACAGCAGTCTTCCTTTGGCATTCTGTACCTGCTTTGATTCATACAGCCTTTCTGCCGGGATATCTTTTCCGAAAGGCGTGTGCCTCATTCCGTAAAACGCCTCATACATCTGTATCCGCCTCCCTTCCGTATTCCGCAAAAGAGATAGCATCCGCCAGAAGCCCATTGTCTTCTTTGTACTTTTTTTCGAGGGCATTTAACAGTCTTGATGTTTCCGGCAGTTGCTCCGTCATGCCGATGGGCACTGGAGGCTTCTTGTCGGCGAATGAACCGATACGTACACGCTTCGCTTTTATAGGAGCGATGCCCTGATAATGAACCTCTATCTCTTCCGTATGAAGCGGATCATAGATGATCTCCACTTCAGCTCCGGCAAGGGCTGTACTTGCTTCATACATCCTTCCGTCAAAAGAAAAGCACCCGGCCTTATCGATCTGTCTGGTCTCATGATGCATGAATGCTTCTGCTATCGTTCCCACATCAATAAAAGTAAGCTTTCTTGTATCCCTGTTCCATTCTTGTTCCGGGGATATGCCGCCCGCAGGTACGTCCACATCCATCGCCTCGTAATACTCCTTGATGCCTTTATGAGGTTCCCTCTGATATTCCTCTTCAAGATAGTATTTCCAGAGTTCGTTCAGCTCCCCAACACTGTGGACGTGTGCCACACGGATCTCTGCGATGAACCCGTCCACTACCTGATGGAATTTCTCCACCTTCCCTTTGGCTTCGCAGTTCCTCGGTTTTGCATGCAGTAGTCTTATCCCAAGTCTCCCACAGCTCTTAAGAAGCCTGTCCGTAATGTATTGTTTTCCGTTATCAAGGTACCCACAGTCAAAACTGCCATGCTTCAAGATAGCTTTATGAAAAGTATCCTCTACGATTTCTGTCCTCTGGTTATCGTAAAACTCCGATTGCAGGATATACCGGGAGTGGTCATCGATCATGCTGGAAAGAAAGGTTTTTATCAGTTTTCCTTCCTTATCTCTGATCTGAGGACCATACTTGATGTCGCCCTGTACCAACTCCATCCGGTGAGGTCTGCAGAAGCGTCTTGAACTCGTCTCCCGGGATTCCGTATACTTACGCATTTGCTTCTTCCCAAGACCCGCTTTATACAGATATCTCTGAAGTGTGGAAGCTTTCAGCACCCCAGGCGCCGCCCATCCTTCGCTTTCAAGGATCTTTATGATCTGTCTGACACTTCGTCTGGGCACTTCCCTCTTAAGCTGTATCGCCTGTCCCACGATCTCTTCATAGTTTTCGGGCAATTTTACCGACCGCCTCATTTCCCGGTTCATGGGGCGGAGACCATTGAACGATCCTTCTCGAAACGACTTCTCGTATCGGTATAGGCTTCTTGTTGTGATCCCATTCCTTGCGGCGATGTCTTCCCGCATCTGGGTACGCTTCGCCTCATCCATATCCGGATCAAGCAGCGGTGTGATCATCTCCAGGCGTTTTAAGGCCTGCTCATCACGCCAGTTTGTTACTTCTTTACTTTCCATAGGCTTTGTACCTCCTTATGGGAGTACTATAATCCTATGGATTTTTGACATCGAACAAAAGTCGGTGCATCAGCCGTATTCCGGAGACAGCCTTAATGCGCCTCCTATGTTGTTTATTATCCGGCAAACCTTCCCCAGCCAGCCGGGACTTATATCTTCACGAATCTTATCGAGCAATGATCCCATGCGCTTCACCGATCCGTTATCAAAGCCATGGAGGCGGTATTCCGCCGACTGTAAATGCCCTTCTATCTGCTTCTTGTTATATAGAAACCACCAACGCCAGTGTTTCATTGACCCATCACAGGGATTCTTAAGACCATCCTCTTCAGAAATCACTCCGTCGATCACGTCCTCTATGACCTCGGCAGTGTATTGCTTGAACTTTATCATCCTATCGGTCAACTGTCTGTGGAGTTTTCGGCAGCCTACATTCGTACACTGCAGGCGGTTGATCATGTATAGCTTTCTTTCCCCGCCGATCTGTTTTTGCCCTCTCAGAACCTTATCCCTGTATTTCAGGATGCTCTTACATTCAGGACAGATGCAGACTTCACTGCTCTTTATATAAAAACCTGTTCTTCTTCGTTGTATTCTTCCGTGTACTCTGTTACACTTACCATGGTTGAAATACCATGGATTCCGAAGGAATGTCGCTTGCTAGGGGACTCCTTCGGAATCTTCCTTTCTACAGACTGATTGACAGTATATCAATCAATCCGGCGACAATCCAACAGATCAAAACAAAGTCAGGCTATGTGGGTGCTAACAATAATATAAA
>CADBTX010000097.1 GCA_902797705.1 uncultured Lachnospiraceae bacterium
AGGGTGGAAAAGGCCCTTCAGAAGCTGGTGAAGGTGCAGGGGGCCGGAGATCCTTATGTAGGCAAGGATCTGAATAAGGTAATGACCTATGCGGAGGATGAAGCCAAAGCCATGGGAGATGAGTATGTCTCCGTGGAGCACCTTTTCCTCTGCATGATCAAATATCCAAATAAGGCCGTGGCTGAGATATTCAGGGAATACGGCATAACGAGAGACCGCTTCCTCACTGCACTGCAGGAAGTCAGGGGAAATCAGAGAGTACTTTCGGACAATCCGGAGAGTACCTATGATACCCTGTCAAAATACGGCATAAACCTGGTGGAGAGAGCCAGGGAGGAGAAGCTGGATCCCGTCATCGGCCGTGACAGCGAGATCAGGAACGTGATAAGGATATTGTCCAGAAAGACAAAGAACAATCCCGTTCTCATAGGCGAGCCCGGCGTGGGAAAGACCGCCGCTGTTGAGGGACTTGCCCAGAGGATAGTCCGGGGAGATGTGCCGGAAGGGCTTAAGGATAAAGAGATATTCTCACTGGATATGGGTTCCCTTGTGGCCGGGGCAAAGTACAGGGGAGAATTTGAGGAAAGACTGAAGGCTGTATTAAATGAGATAAAGCACTCCGATGGAAGGATCATCCTGTTTATAGATGAGATCCATAATATAGTGGGCGCCGGCAAGGCAGAGGGGAGCATGGATGCCGGAAATATGCTGAAGCCCATGCTGGCCCGTGGTGAGCTGCACTGCATAGGTGCCACCACCCTTGATGAATACAGAAAGTACATAGAAAAGGATGCTGCACTTGAACGCCGCTTCCAGCCCGTGATGGTGGATGAACCCTCGGTGGAGGATACTATTTCAATACTCCGGGGAGTAAAGGACAGGTATGAGGTTTTCCACGGGGTAAAGATAAATGATTCCGCCCTTGTCGCAGCAGCGGAGCTGTCCCACAGATATATAAGCGACCGTTTCCTTCCGGATAAGGCCATAGATCTGGTGGACGAGGCCTGCGCTTCAATAAAGACCGAGCTGGATTCCATGCCGGAGGAACTGGACGAGCTGAACCGCCGGATCACCCAGCTGCAGATAGAGGAAAACGCCCTTAAGAAGGAGAACGATAACCAGAGCAGGGCCAGGCTTGATGACCTGCAGAAGGAACTCTATGAATTAAAGGACGAATTCACGAAAAAGAAGGCGGAGTGGGATAACGAGAAGGATTCGGTATCCAAGGTATCACAGTTGAGAGAGGAGATAGAATCCCTAAGGAACGAGATCGCCATAGCCACAAGGAACGGTGACCTTGCCAAAGCTTCGGAGCTTCAATACGGCAAGCTTCCCGGTCTTATGAAGACTTTGGAAACAGAGGAGGAACGGAACCGGGACAAGGACTTCTCCATGGTCCATGAGGCCGTGACGGATGAGGAGATCGCGGACATAGTTTCCAGATGGACCGGTATCCCTGTGTCCAAGCTTACCGAAGGTGAAAAGAATAAGACCCTGAATCTGGATAAAGAGCTGCATAAAAAGGTTATAGGCCAGGATGAAGCGGTCCAGAGGGTGACGGATGCCATAATCCGCTCAAAGGCCGGGATAAAGGATCCCACAAAGCCCATAGGCTCCTTCCTTTTCCTTGGACCCACAGGTGTGGGCAAGACCGAGCTTGCAAAAGCCCTGGCTCTGGCTCTCTTTGATGATGAGAACAACATGGTCCGTATCGATATGAGTGAATATATGGAGAAATTCTCCGTATCCCGTCTCATAGGAGCGCCTCCGGGATATGTGGGCTATGATGAAGGCGGACAGCTGACAGAGGCGGTAAGGCGTAAGCCATACAGCGTTGTGCTCTTTGACGAGGTGGAAAAAGCTCATCCGGATGTATTCAACGTGTTGCTGCAGGTGCTGGACGACGGCCGTATCACCGACTCCATGGGGCGTACTGTGGACTTTAAGAACACCATACTCATTATGACCAGTAATCTGGGCTCTGAGAGTCTCTTAAACGGCATAGATGACATGGGCTCCATAAGCATCACCGCCAAAGCGGAGGTCGACGCCGCGCTGAAGGAGCATTTCCGTCCGGAATTCTTAAACAGGCTGGATGAGATAATAATGTTCAGGCCTCTGACCAGAGCCGATATAAAGAGGATCATCGATCTTATACTTGATGAGACCAATAAGAGGATCGGCTCCAGAGAGCTTAAGATAGGTCTTACGGAGGAGGCGCGGGACTTTATAGGAGAAAGCGCCTATGATCCGGTATTCGGCGCGAGACCCTTAAAGAGGTACATGCAGAAAAATGTGGAAACCCTTTCCGCAAGACTCATACTTTCGGGAGAGGCGGTTCCGGGAAGCACCATAAAAGTGGACAGCGACGGAACAAATCTAACAGCAAGTGTTGAAAAATAAAGGAAAAAACTATGAAAAAATACTAAAACGAAAAGACGGGGATTCTATTGAAAAACCCCGTCTTTTTTGTTAATATTCTAGAGTTGTGGATAATGCACACGTCCCCTGCCCCCGATGCAGGAGGCGCAGTAAGATAGGGGATTAAGGTTAAAGAAATGAAAGCAAGTAAAAAGAACGTATTTATTTTTCTCATCATCCTTGTAGCCCTGATCCTTGTTGCCATCTTCGGAATAGGCAGCGAGATCAAGAAGGTACAGGACATCCGCTTCGGTATCGATATCCGCGGCGGCGTGGAAGCCGTGTTCAAGCCGGAGACCGATGAAGCCGTTTCCGACAGCGAACTGGAATCGGCCAGGAGCATTATCGAGACAAGACTTGATAATAAGAACATTACAGACCGTGAGATAACCATAGACAAGGACGGACGTTACATCATAGTACGTTTCCCCTGGAAGTCTGACGAGAAGGAGTACGATCCCGAGACAGCCATTGCGGAGCTCGGAGAAACCGCGCTTCTTACCTTCAGGGATCCCAGCGGAAATGTCATGGTGGAGGGCCGTAACGTAACAAGTGCGAAGCCCGAATCCCGAAACGAGAACGGCGTAAATGAATATGTAGTATCACTCATATTTGACAGCGAGGGCGCAAAGAAGTTTGAAGAGGCCACCGGCAATCTGGTGGGCCAGCAGATGGGTATCTACATGGACGAAGCCCTGATAAGCAATCCCGTTGTCCAGACCAGGATCTCGGGAGGACAGGCTGTCATCACCGGAATGGAGGATTACGAGGAAGCAAAGGATCTGGCGGACAAGATCAACGCAGGTGCGCTTCCCTTCTCACTTGAGACCAAGTCCTTCAGCACCATCAGCCCGTCACTCGGACAGAATGCGCTGCAGGTAATGATCTATGCGGGTATCATCGCGTTTATAATCGTATGTATCTTTATGCTTGCTTTTTACAGGCTTCCGGGCTTTGTGGCATGTCTCACGCTTCTTCTGCAGACAGTGCTTCAGCTCCTTGCGATCTCAGTACCCCAGTTTACACTTACCCTTCCCGGTATTGCAGGTATCATCCTTTCGGTAGGTATGGCCGTGGATGCCAATGTCATCATATCCGAGCGTATCTCCGAGGAACTGAAGAAGGGAGAAACGGTGCGGAGCGCGGTACGCCGCGGTTACCAGAAGGCCTTTACTGCGGTGCTTGACGGAAATATCACCACCGCCATCGTTGCAGTGGTGCTTATGATCTTCGGTTCCGGAACAATGCTTTCATTCGGATATACGCTGCTTGTGGGTGTGATCGTTAACTGCTTTATCGGCGTTAATGTTTCAAGGTTCGTTCTCACCTCACTCGTTGAATATGACGGACTTAATAATGAAAAGATGTTTATCCGTAAGAAGGATAAGCAGAACATCAAATTCTTTGAGAATAAGAAGATATTTGCCATCATAACTGTAGTGCTCTTCGTGGCAGGTGCGGTGATCATCGGTGTCAGAGGCTTAAAGCTCGATACCCAGTTCACAGGCGGTACCGTGCTTGAGTACACTGTAAATACACAGACCGTGGATACAGAGGAGGTGGCCAAGGCCGTTAACGGCGCCATCAACAGGAACGCCACCGTACAGGTATCAAACAGCCAGGCAGGCACCACAGTAGTGGTCACCCTTGCAGGAAATTCCGGACTTACTCCCGATGAACAGTCCAAGGCGGGAGAGGCTATCGGAAAAGTGCTTAACATTACAGATCTGGAGCCCAGTCAGACCTTTGCCGTGGAGCCCTATGTGGGAGCCAAGGCCTTAAGGAATGCGGGCATAGCCATTATCATCGCCTTTGTGGGGATCCTGCTCTATGTAGGCTTCCGTTTTGCGGCGCTTTCCGGACTGTCAGCAGGACTTACGGCTATCATTGCCCTGCTCCATGACGTTTGTATCGTATTATTTGCCTTTGCCCTTTTCGGTATCCCTCTCGGAAACTCTTTCGTGGCAGTAGTGCTTACGATAATCGGTTATTCAATAAACGACACCATTGTGGTTTACGACAGGATAAGAGAGAACCGGAATATGGATCCGGGTCTTTCCATCGGGGAACTGGTGGACAAGTCCGTGACCCAGGTTCTTGCAAGATCCATAAATACTTCAATAACCACCCTGCTCTGCGTACTGGTAATATTGGTGGCATCTGTACTGTACAGGATCTCATCCATCTACCAGTTCTCCCTTCCAATGATGGTAGGACTCGTGGCAGGCTGCTACTCATCCATCTGCATCGCAGCTGCTCTGTGGGCTACGTGGAAGAGTAAGAAAGCATGAATTATCTTATAGTGTTTATCATTTCGATGGTTCCGTTAATTGAGTTACGAGGAGCTCTTCCGGTGGCGGTGGGCTTCCACAATGGGGATCCTTCCTTTAATCTCATTGTGGCCCTGATACTTATAGTACTGGGAAATATGCTTCCGGTCCCCTTCATTTACCTCTTTGCGAGAAAGGTGCTGGAATGGGGAAAGGATAAGCCTGTTATCGGCGGTTTCTTTACCTTCTGTCTGAAAAAAGGCGAGCAGGGAGGAAAGAAGCTGGAAGAGAAGGCGAAGAACGGTCTCTATGTTGCTCTTGCGCTTTTTGTGGGGATACCTCTCCCGGGTACCGGAGCCTGGACCGGAATGCTTGCGGCCAGCATACTGGATATGGATTTTAAGAAGAGTACCATCGCTGTCCTCTCGGGAGTACTGATGGCGGGGGTCATTGTGGGTGTTGTTTCCTTAGGTGCCTTTGGTGCTGTAAACGCCGTGATGAAATAGTGATGAAACGGGGGATTGCCGAAAAGGCGGTCCCCTTTTTACATAGTCGTTCCACTAAAGCCTTCTCCTGCTAACTAAAGCCTTCTCCCCTGGGTGTCAAGGTGTCAGCGAAACAAAATGTTCCAAACTTCCATCGGTGCCGCGCAGGCACGTCACCGATGAGCACACCTGCCTGCGGAAAGGCACAAACAATGCTTCCAAACGATCCCGTAATGCTGTTAAGTTATATAAACACCCATTTAAGAGATGACTATGAATCTCTTGACGATCTTTGTTCATCTCTGGATCTGGACAAAGAAACACTCTGTGAAAAACTCGGTGAAATAGGTTATACTTACCGTGAAGAAACAAACTCCTTTAGCTAAAGTTATAAAGGCTGTGCTGTATGGATCTTTTTGATTATATGCGTGAGGAAAACTTAAAAAAGGAATCTCCCCTGGCAGCCAGACTCCGTCCAGAGTCCCTGGAAGAAATTGAGGGGCAGGAGCATATCCTGGCTGAAGGGAAGATGCTCTACCGTGCTATAAAGGCGGATAAGCTGAGCTCAGTTATCTTTTACGGACCTCCCGGCACGGGGAAGACCACCATCGCGAAGGTCATAGCAAATACCACAAAGGCCGGATTTAAGCAGCTTAACGCCACTACATCGGGAAAAAAGGATATGGAGGAAGTGGTTCATGCCGCCGGTTCAGATGCCGGTATGTATGGCAGGAAGACCATCCTCTTCATAGACGAGATCCACAGATTCAATAAGGCGCAGCAGGATTATCTCCTGCCCTTTGTGGAGGACGGTACGGTGATCCTTATCGGCGCCACCACGGAGAACCCGTTTTTTGAAGTAAACAGCGCACTGCTTTCCAGATCCCTTATTTTTGAACTGAAGCCCTTAAGCCCGGAAAACATAGGCAATATCATAAAGCGTGCGATCGGTGACAGTGAGAAGGGCCTTGGAGCCTATAACGCAGAAATAGATGATGACGCCCTTAAGTTTCTGTCGGAGGTGGCTAACGGCGATGCCAGAGCAGCCCTTAACGCTGTTGAACTCGCTGTCCTTACCACTGAGAAGGACGAGGGCGGAAAGATACATATCACGCTGGAAGTGGCTGAGGAATGTATCCAGAGAAAGGCTGCGAGATACGATAAGAACGGCGACAATCACTATGATACCATCTCCGCTTTTATAAAGAGCATGCGTGGCTCCGACCCTGACGCGGCGGTTTATTATCTGGCGAGAATGCTCTACGCGGGAGAGGATATAAAGTTCATTGCCAGAAGGATAATGATCTGCGCCGCGGAGGATGTGGGAATGGCGGACCCCAATGCATTGGTGGTGGCAGCCAGTGCCGCCCAGGCGGTGGAGAGAGTGGGACTGCCGGAGAGCAGGATAATATTATCCGAGGCCGCGGTATATGTGGCCACTGCCCCGAAATCCAATGCGTCCTACCTGGCCATAGGCGAGGCCCAGAGACAGGTGGAAAATGAAGTTACTCCTCCTGTGCCGAGACACCTGCAGAATGTCCATGCGGACTCTCACGGTGAGGAGAGGGAGCAGGGTTATCTCTACGCCCATGATTATCCCCATCATTACGTTAAGCAGCAATATCTTCCCTATGAGCTTTCCGGAACGGAGTTTTACAAGCCTTCCGGTGAGGGCTACGAGGTGAAGATAAGAGAGCATATGAAAATGTTAAAGGAGCTTTGATATGAGCGGATTAAGGGAACTGGGAAAAGCGGCGAAGAAGGCATCTTTCGAGATGGCGAAGCTTAGTGACAGGGAAAAGCAGGAAGGACTTAACAGAGCTGCGGATGCCCTTATTGCCGGGTCGGAGAGAATAATAAAGGAGAATGAAAAGGACATGGCGCTCTCCCGAGAAAAGGGAGTGAGCGCGGCCATGCTGGACAGGCTGGTCCTTAATGAAAAGAAGATAAGGGAGATGGCAGAGGGGATGAAGCAGGTGGCCCTTCTCCCGGATCCCAATAATGAGCTCCTTGAGACCATAGAGAGGCCGAACGGCATGAAAATAGAGAAGAGGAGGGTCCCTATCGGAGTCATAGGGATCATATACGAATCCCGTCCCAATGTGACTGCGGATGCCTTTGCCCTGACTTTCAGATCGGGAAATGCATGTATCTTAAGAGGAGGCTCCGAT
>CADBTX010000098.1 GCA_902797705.1 uncultured Lachnospiraceae bacterium
AAGCAGGATTCGTCATCCGGAAGCATGATCTCAGGCTCCACAAGGACCTCCCCGTAAACGGAATTGAATTTCCTGACGATCTCGCGGGTCTGCTCTATCATCGGCTCCTGATCCTCTCCCACCGGCACCGTTGTGGCCTTAAAAGCTGTAATGTCACTGGCCTGGCTTATGGGATAGGTAAAGAATCCGACCGGGATGCTTGCCTCAAAATTCCTCATCTGTATCTCGGCCTTAACGGTAGGATTTCTCTGGACTCTGGCCACAGTCACCAGATTCATGTAATAAAATGTAAGCTCCGTGAGCTCCGGTATCTGGGACTGTATCAATATCTTTGTCTTCTCCGGATCTATGCCGCAGGAAAGGTAGTCAAGCGCCACTTCCACTATGTTCTGCCGCACCTTCTCCGGTTCCTCCGCATTGTCAGTAAGGGCCTGGGCGTCGGCTATCATCACGAAGATATCCTTGTATTCACCGCTGTTCTGCAGCTCCACCCTTCTCCTTAATGACCCCACATAATGTCCGATATGGAGTCTCCCGGTGGGCCGGTCTCCTGTCAATATGATCTTTTCACTCAACTTTTTTCCTCCCCGCAGGCCTTATGGCCTCTTTTTATTTTATTCCCTCTTAAAAGTCTTGTTTTAATAAACCTGAAGGTTTTATCCTCTCCGTAAACCGCAAGCATTTTAAGCAATGCGTATAAAAGCCTTTTCGTCTCCTCATGCATGGGGATCACGTCATAGCTTTTAACAAGATATTTAAGGGGATAATCATCCCTGTAATGACCTTTATTATAGATCTTCGACGCCGCGATCCTGTCCATCATCATCTCAAGCACGTACTTTAGCGGCATCTTTACCGGGATCATTATATCCTCCCCGGGTTTCAGCTCCCTTGAGGACTTGTAGTCGATCCAGTATTCGTAATGATGCCTGTTTCTGCCCTTATGGTGAAGCCAGGAGGTGGAATAGCCTATGGCCTCCCTTTCGGCATTGTTCGGGCTCCTGTTCCCCTGATAATACCTTGCTCCCACCAGAAACTCATCGGGAGTATATTTGGACAGATCGTGGAGAAGTCCCTGGCTGAAAAGTCCTATCTTAAAGCAGCCCCTCATGACCTCTATCTTATGTTCAGTTATGGTGAGAAAATGCTTCAGGGCATTTTCAGGCTTTATACCGTTAAACATGTACTGTCAGATAAAAAATCCCTTTTTCAAAAAATACAACACCATAAGATGGGCTGGATAAAAGATATAGAAAAAATACTTTAAGGACGGCCCGCGTTTACCATTGTAAAAAGAAATCGGTATCAGCGCAAGACTTCCTCCCACCTGTACAGAGGCATTGTAAAGCCTTATGTTTGCCGCTATCACATTAAGGTCCCGGAGCAAAGGCAGATCCCTGAAATAATCAAAGGCAAAGATCATGAATATCCCGGGATACCTGTAATTAAAGTGGCAGTACTGGGCAATGGCCATGGACGAGATCAGTATCAGCCCCTTAAGGAAGACACTGTTGGTCCAGTCCATGAGATAGAGCATATAAAGACCCAGGGTCAGCGTAAAGAACACGCTCTGGGCTCCCGGATAAAAAAATGTGTCATGCCCCAGAAGGTCATAGGGTATCTCAGAGATCAGGGCAAAGAGCCCGAGCCTGAAAAGGTACTTCTTTACATCTCTTGTATGACGGAATCCCTCTGTCAAAAGAAAACAGTATAATGGAAAGGCAAGCCGTCCCACAAGTCTCATCCACTTTTCCCCGGGAAACAGATATTCCCCGCAGTGGTCTATCACCATTGATATCAGGGCGATCATCTTAATGGAAAATGCCGACATCTCAGTCCGCCCTCAGAACACAGACGGATCTTGGAGGAACCAGCAGAAATCCCGCATCCATCACCGGCTCTTTCTCATTATTGGTACATAACAGCCTTTTCCACTTCTTATTCTTTGAAAGATTCGGAAGCGCCAGCTTCTGCTCCTGCCAATGCATGTTATATGCGCAATAGTACAGGGACTTATCGGAATATAATACACCGATATGCCGGCAATAATCAAAATAATTGGCAGCCCAGGCAGATTCCCCGTGGAAAGAGGTCTCGGGGAAAGCACCCTTTTCCTTTTTGACGGCCCTTCTGAACACCGGGCACTGAAGCCTTAAGCCGATCATACTCTTTACAAAATCAAAGATCTCCTTGTTTTTGTTCAGGTCCTCCCAGTCCAGCCAGGTCACTGAATTATCGAGACAATAGGGGTTGTTGTTACCCTTCTGCGAATTACGGAATTCGTCACCCATGCATATCCTCGGTGTGCCTCTGGAAAGGATCAGGTAGATAAAGGCATTCTTTATCTGCCGTTCCCTTAAGGTCATCACCGCCTTTTTACGGCTCCTTCCCTCCACACCGCAGTTCCAGGAATAATTAAGATCCGTTCCGTCGGTATTGTTCTCTCCGTTTTCCTCATTATGCTTCCTGTCAAAGCTCACCATGTCGTTCATTGTCATGGTGTTAAAGGATGACATGTAATTGATAAGGCCATAGTCCCCTTCTTCAACAAGATGCCTGGTGAAGCGGGAAAGCATATTCCCGTCGCTTTTAAGGAACCTTCTGTTGTCATAGAGGAAGTCGCTGTTTAATACGGCGATCCTCTCCGCTCTGTCCTCATTTAGATACTTAAGGCAGTGTTCCCCGGGACGGTTCTCAAAGATAAACTTGCTGTTTTTCAGATAGGGGTCCCTCAGTATATCCTCGGAAGGGATATCTGAACCGAACAGAGCAAAGCCGTCAACCCCATAATCTATTACCCAGTATCTTAAAACATCCACTATGAATCTGGATGTGAGATCTTCCTCAAAAAAGAAATCCACGATGACCTCTATGCCCTCATTATGCAGGGTGCTTATCATCTCCTTAAAGGAACGGACTCCGTCTCCTTTAGCGGAATAACTGTTTTTCGGCACAAAGTAATTGCCCCCGGTGAATCCCCAGTAATTAAGCCGTTTCTTTTTGCCCTTAAGTATCCCGGCTTCCTTCTTTGCTTCCTCCTGGGTCTCCGGAGTCTTTTCTTCCATGATCTCATTAAAATCGTAAACCGGCATCAGTTCCAGGGCATTTACGCCGAGAGACCTGAAATGATCCGTCTTTTCGATGACGCCCTCAAAGGTCCCGGGACATGTGACTCCCGAGTTTTTGCTTTTTGTAAAGCCACGGACATGGAGGTAGTAGATCACAAGGTCAGAAAACTTCTTCGGTTCCTTTGTATATGAGACCTCTGTCAGGGGACAGGGATCAAAACGGCCGAAGGGCGTATACTTCCCCCATTTTTCATCTCCGGAAACATGACAGCAGTAGGGATCCATAAAAACCTCACCGCCTGATCTCAAACGATAGCCGGTTTTTCTTATATCGATATCGGTAAGCGCCATATTGGAAACGGTTCCGATATTATTCTTCTCATCAAAGGGGATTTCCTTTATGACAGTGCCCTTAAGGTCAGTCAACTGCAGCTTAAGCGGCTTTGTTCCGGGATTCTCTGCGGAAATAAGGGTAAGCCCCTCCGGAACCGGATTTAAATTAGTCGTAGTTTTACTCATAGAAAGGATTGTACCACAAATCAACTGAAATTGGAAAAAATGAAGCTTTAGTCCGGTCATAAAAAATAACCGCCCCCGAAAGGACGGTTATCAATTATGATCTGATCTAAGCCACTTCCTGTACAGTTACACGGTTATTCACGGCGTTTTCATCAATGGTGGCCTGTGCTGCGTTCAAGCCCGCATTTTCAATGATCTCGCTGCCTTCCGAAGCCGCAGTGGTGTTCTCTGAATTTACGGCACTGCTGATATCCTCCAGCTCGCCGGCTTCCTCGGTGGTCTCCGGCACCTTCCTGTCAGGGACGGGAGTATTTCCGGTATCATTTCTCTCCGGGATCTCGATCCTGTTAACTCCTACCTCGCTCTCGTCCTCTTCCATTTCCTTAATGGAGGAAGTTACGTCATAGGGGCTGTCCTTAAAGGAAAAACCGTTATTCAAAAGCTCTTTGTCGGCTTCCCTGTTCCTTGCTGCGTTTTCTTTTTCGGTATCGAGTCTCTCTCTGGTGGCATCGGCCCGCTTGTCCTGAGCCTTCTTCGTCTCAATATCCTCCAGCCTTTCGGCCTCCTTGTGTCCGGTCCCGGAATCCTCCGCCTTCTTCACACCGTTGGTAGATCTGTCATCCATCTCCTCCTTGTAGGAAGCGGTGGAGATATCACCTTTTTCAAAGAGCTGCTTCAGCTCATTATTGGAGAAGCTCTTAAGATCGCCTTTATCGGCATTCTTTTCAGCCTTTGCCTCCTTCGCGGCCTCAGCATCATCTGCAGCATTAACCTCATTTGTGATCTTAACAGTTTTTTCAGCATTAAGATCATTTGAGGCCTTGGCTTCATTAGAGGTCCTGGCTTCATTGGAGGCCTTAAGGTTTGCGGTGATGAGCTGAACATCTGCCGCCGCCTTATTCTTTTCATTTACCTCCGGAGTGATGCCCATCTTCTCGGAGTTCCTGGCCACAGCCTCCGCCGGGCTTCCCCCTTTAGGAGTCTCTTCCTTTAAGAAGGAATTCTTCGCAGGGCTTCCTGCCTCATACATTTTCTGCAGCTTCGAACCCTCTGCGGAGACGGTCACGGTGTCCCCGTCCTTTGATGTACCGCCGTTGGCTTTCTCATCGATCCTTGAAAGCCTCTCCTGTCTCTCCTTATCGGAGGGCACATACTTGGCGGTGCCTGCATACTTTGAAGCGCCGATATTCGGCGTACTTCCATAAAGATTTACCGCTCTGACATTCATACCCTTTACCTTGCCGCAGGCAAGTGTGCCAACCGACGTCATCCTGCATGCCGTCAGCGGGGATCCGCAGATATACACGGAATCCCTCCTTCACCTGAGAGCGGATCTCTCAATCTGAAGGGCAAACATACTTATACAGATCAATCGTACCACAAATTACAAAAAATGGAAGTACTTTTATGAAATTTTAATGATTGTATCTGATGATGTTGGGGTCAGATCATTTCGATCCGAAAAAATGATCCAGGCCTTCCGTTATTCCCTCTGCAGCCTTCTTAAGTGTCCCACCGGAGATATCCGACGCCGTGTCTCCGATCTCAAGATCCACCGACGGTATGGTGCTGTATGAGGTCTGTGTCAGATCCATTGGCAGCATTCCGTTATTCCAGGTCTTAAAGCCCTCATTTTTCATGCCGTAGATCAGACTCTTCCCCAGTCTCTCATGCTCCTTCCAATGGGATCTGACAGGCTCCATGTTCCGATAGCCTTCATCATCCGGCACGCTGCAATAAAAGATCCCCTTATCCGTATCGGTGGAATCGTAATGCAGGGCGATATGAGCATCAGCATAGCCGTTTGCCATAAGGGTCCGGGCGATATTGTCAAGCTGTACGTCATCCTCCTCCCGGATCATAAGCACATCATAGCCCTCCTTTAAGAGCTTCTCCTTAAGGACAAGGGCCGCCTTCAGGGTAGCCTTCCCTTCCGGATCCCCGTTTTTCATGGTAGCGCCCTGTGATATGGCCGTGGCCTCCGTTGCTCCCTTCTCCGTCGATCCGCTCACAAGCTTCGGACTCCCATCCGGATGACACAGGGTTTTGACACCGTCTCCTCCTTTTGTTCCATGACCTGCATTGATGCATACGGTTTTATTCTTTCTGTCCTCATTTCCCGATCTGTAAAGCCTTGCGCTGCCGTTATTGATCTTTGAATTTCCGGCGTATTCCCACTTATCGTCAAATGAAACGGTCTCATAGGCCTGATTTTCGGAGGGACTGTTCTTATCCGTGCCGTTTTCCGACGCAGTACCGTTATCCGCCTTGTTTTCCGATACTTCCTCCTTTTCTTTCTCCTCAGATGTAAAGACCGGAATACTTACATTCTTCTCATTTTCGGCGTAGGGGATCATTGCCTCATAAATGTCTTCTATCCACCGGCTGCCGCTTAGCCTCTTTGCATCAAGGTTATTTATTATGACGCTCCTTATCCTTGCTTTATCTTCACTCTCAAACTCCTTCATGGAGCTTGCGGAGCTTATTACATAATAGTCGTCACCCTTATGTCCAAGGTAGATCATCTCATGTCCCTTAAAGAAAAGGACTGCTCCGGGAGGAAGTTCATCAAAGAGTTTCTTCTTATCCTCTTCCTCAGCAACGGACAGATCATATTTCAGCGAGGGCATCGCAGCCTGCCAGGTGGTGTTCCGGGGAAGCTCCAGTCCGAAGCACTTATAAACATCACGGACATAGCCCGAGCAGTCGTTGGCTTCAAGCATCCCTCCCCATCCGTAGGTATCTCCAAGGGCCTCATATGCCTGCTTTACTATATTTTCTGTCGTAAGCGGCAGAAATCCGTCGCTCACCCCGTGATGTGCGGAGATCAACGCCTGCCGTTTTTCATACATTCCCTCTTCATTCCGTACCGGTATCCACACAGGATAGTTATAATACAGAGAACGGTTTGTGATCAGCTTGTCACGGTCCTTTTCCTCAACCTTCTGAAGGACTGTTCCCATGGTGAGCAAATGTCCGGAAAGCTCGGGGCTGGTATTTGAACTCTCCAGTGAAAACTTTGACTCAGTCACCACCATGACCTGGTCATCGGTGAACTGCCAGGCCTTAAGCCACTCCCTTTTATTCCTGCATAGGGCGATATCCTCCGAAGGGATCCATCCCGAAACACAGGTGGTATGGCAGTAATAATAACCGCCGTCCTTTGATTCCCCGTAGATCGTAACCGGTTCTCCCACCCGGATAGACGAAAGCTGGACATTGTCAAAGTCATTGTCTCCGGGATCATCCGCGATCAAAAGATCCGTCGGATATGCCCTGATATCCGAACGGTTCACGCAGATCCCGTAACGTGTTTTTTCTTTCTCCGAAGCCTCACTGTCATCCAGATTTTCGAGAATGTCTATCACATATTCTCCGGACACCGTTTTTTCGGAAGCATCGTAGTGTTTTCCGTCCAGATACCCGGAAAGCTCAGTCATGGCGGATCTCCACCTCGCCAGATTTCCCTCGGCTCCGTTAAAGGTACTCTCCTCCCAGACGAGATCGTTCATATTGCTGTCTTCACAGGATAAAAATGCTTTGTTAAGCCTGCTTACCGTATCCTTATCCGCCAGCACGCTGTCCTTTTCTTCCACCTCAGAAAGCCAGTAGTCGTATGACAGCATTTCCTCCGTAACCCCCGGCATAAGCTCCACTGCCGAAAACACCGGTGTCACAGGAAGCAGGCAGAATATACCTGCGAGCAATATCCCTGTTACGCTTTTTCTGTTTCCTGTCATCATCTCTCCCATTTGCCGCCCTTTCGTAAAAGATCAGAACCCTTCGGATCCCAAACAGATACGTCCTTTCTTTTAATGATCGATTTCCAATCCGCCTTATTATACAGGATAAAGGCGGCAAACACAAAGCCGGCAGAGCTTTGGAAAACGTGTATCCGGGCTTGCCAAATGACAGTTCCCCTAAGGAAAAATGCAAAATATTCCGATAAGTGCTATAATGGTAGCTCATCTGACGGCAGACCTCTTCAAATCCAGTACGCCGAGGCTTTTTCGGCACATGCTATCAGGTAAGCAGGCAAGCATATGGTTGAGATATTTAAGAACAGCTATACCAGCCTTGGATAGCTTTTATTTTTTCATACATCGAAAGAAGGCAAAATAATGGGAGTATTTAAAAAATGGGAAAAGGGGATTTCTTTGCGTGTGATCCAGATGTACCTCATAGTGATCACGGTCATAATGTCGGGGATAATAGTATTCTGCACCTTTCAGCTGACAGAAACCTTTATGCGGATAGTAAAGGCCACAGAAGAACACATCGAACTGGAAAAGGCTGCCCATGAGCTGATGGACGCCTCCGATTATCTCACCGAGCAGGTTCAGCGCTTCACCGTCAACGGAGACATTCGTTTCATGAACGAATATTTTACCGAAGCCTTTGAGACAAACCGACGTGAAGAAGCCATCCGGAAAATGAGCGTTAACAATGATACCTCCGCTGCCCTGAACGATCTCCGGGAAGCCATGAAAAATTCCATGGAACTCATGCAGCGTGAGTACTACGCCATGCGCCTTGTGATAGAGGCAAAGGGCTACACGGACTATCCTGATGTGCTAAAGAACGTGGCTCTAAGCAGTGCCGATGCTGCCCTCTCCCCGGATGACAAGATGAAGCTTGCCACGGAGATGGTCCTTAACGATAACTACTATGACAAGAAAGATCTCATACGCAAGTATATGAAGGAGAGCCTTGCGGAAGTGGATAAACTCACCCAAAACATCGACGCCTATGAGTTAAAGTCTCTTCATAACGAACTGACTATTACCCGGATAGTCGTTGTGCTGCAGGTGGTCTCCGTCCTTTTCATGGTCTGGCTTACTTCCATGCTTGGGATAAAACCGGTTCTGACGGCCGTTGACAAAATAAGGGCTGACAGCCCCATTCCGGAAACCGGTGCAAATGAATTCCGCTATCTGGCCCAGGCCTACAACAAAATGTATGCCGCCTTTAAGAACAGTCTGGAGCACCTGAATTTCAAGGCATCCCACGATGAGCTTACAGGGGCCTACAACCGGACGGGATATGACCTTCTGATATCCACCATGGACTTAAATTCCACCTATATGATGCTTTTTGATGTGGATAATTTTAAGTCCATAAATGATACTTACGGCCACGAGACCGGAGACAAAATACTAAAAAAGCTGGTTCAGATCCTGAAAAACTCTTTCCGTGAAGACGACTATATCTGCCGGATCGGCGGAGATGAATTTGTGGTATTCCTGATACACTCCACGGAAATGAAAAAAGAGCTGATAATCGGAAAGATCGATCAGATAAATAAAGCGCTGGAAAATCCCGACGATGATCTTCCGTCGATCTCCATAAGTGTGGGTATAGTGCACGGAAAGCAGGTAGACTCCGTATCCAGCCTGTTTGAAAAATCCGACGCTGCCATGTACGAATCAAAGAAGAAAGGAAAGCACACCTATACCTTCTACGATCTTCCGGAGTAAGGGGTGATGGTTACGCCAGCACGCCCTTCTTTGAATTCTTTATGGTCGGTATCTCGGTATCATCCTTGTCATCGATATGCACTCCCGCATACTTCTTCGTCTCATCAGCGATAACCTTTGATAAGAGAAGGACAGCGATGATATTAGGTATCGCCATGAGTCCGTTAAAGAGATCCGCGATATTCCAAATGAGGTTCAGTTCCGTAACAGATCCCACAAAGATCCCCACTATCCATAATATCTTGTAGACCTTTATGACTTTTTCACCCAGGAGATATACCGCACAGCGCTCCCCATAATAATACCATCCTAGGATCGTTGAAAATGAGAAAGATACAAGGCCGATGACCAGTATCGGAACTCCGATGGCCGGTATCATTGAAAAGGCAAGGCTCGTAAGCTCTGCGCCGTTTCCCGAGAGACCGTCTATGGTAGGATGCTTGATGATACTTGAAACCAGCACGAGACCGGTCATAAGACA
>CADBTX010000099.1 GCA_902797705.1 uncultured Lachnospiraceae bacterium
GAGGTTATAACCTATATCCTGCTTTCTTTTCTCATTTTACATGCTCTTCCCGGGGGAGCTTGACTGAAAAAGCATATAAGAACAGTCAAAATCCACGATCTTATATGCTTTTCCCAAAGGAGCAAGGCTTAAAATACATATAAGAACAGCCAAAATCCGCGATCTTATATGCTTTTCCCAAAGGAGCAAGGCTTAAAATACATATAAGAACAGCCAAAATCCACGATCTTATATGCTTTTCCCGACGCAGCAAGGCTTAATATACATATAAGAACAGTCAAAATCCCAGGCAGAGCCACAGAGCGGATCCACATTGCGCCCACCTTATTTTTGCTGTATCATCGTGATGAAAAATCAGCAAAACGCTTTATGGAGAGTAGTCAATGACATTTCAGGACCTGATCATCCCTATAATATTTTATCTGACCATCATGTCTGTGGTACTGTTATGTTACGCACCAGCGAAGAACCACTTTCGCTATAACCGCGTGTACACCATTGCGGCAGCCTCCATACTATGCGTCCTGCTGTCCGTTGCTACATACGTCTTAACCGCGGTCATCCAGCATGACTTCGGGATATTCAATATCCTGGGAATCCTGCTCCTTTTCATCTTTTATCACAGGTCTCTAACACTTCATATTTCACAGACCTCAGCCATCTATTTACTGGTGAGCGCCTTCACCTCCTTTCTCGCAAACTTCTCGATCATATATGATGCCATGAACCACCCGGATGGTGATCTCAAGAATTACAGCCTGAGATCCCTTATTCTCCTTATGATCCTCTGTATGATCTTTTCTGCGATTTTTGTGTACCCCTTTGAAAAGTACGGTTCATTCCTGCTGGACAATCTGCAGCAGCCCCGGGTCTGGTGGATGTCCGCCGTTGTTTCCGCAGTATTCTATTTCTTTAATCTGAGGATGGTCGTCCATCGCTACAGTACACTGCACACCAACAAGGTTGGCATCGCCTATATAACAGTAATGTTCACCATGTTCATCCTTCTGATCCTGCTCAGTATCATCTTCTATTTTATCGTAGGGATACTGATAAAAAAAAGCGAGACAGAAAACCGGAACCGTTTCTTTATGATGCAGGAAAAGCAGTATGAAGCCCTGCAGCACTATATCGACGCAGACGCCAGACAGCGCCATGATTTCAGACAGACCATCTATACCCTGAAAGAGCTATCCGCCGAAAAGGACTACCAGGCCATAGATGACTACCTGAACCGCTATATCAAGAGCATGCCCCAGAAGGAGACAAAGGACTTCTGCAATGAGCCTGCGCTTAACGCCCTCCTGAATCATTACGCCAGATTGTCCGAAAAAAACAGTATAAAGATCGATATACGGGTCCTTCTTCCTTCGGAGCTTCTTATCGATATCACAGATCTTTGCTCCATCATCGGCAACGTATTGGAAAACGCCATTACCGCCTGTCTGGATATCCCGGAGGAAAAGCGCTTTATCCACGTCAATCTGTCAAATAAACAGGGCAGCGAATTCTATATCGCCATATCCAACAGTTTTTCAGGAAAAGCGACAATGAAAAACGGACATTTTCTCTCTACAAAAAAGGGCGGAAGCGGCATCGGGCTTGTATCCATAGCCGCCACCGCCGAGCACTACGGCGGCAGCGCCAGCTTCAGGCACGAAAGTGATGTGTTCTATTCGGATATCATGCTGGAAAATAATGTGCTTTCTTTCTGAGCAGACTGTTCACTGCTGTTGTCGTTATGTGAATTGCTCCCCCTCATCCGTCAGCTTCGCTGACACCTTTCCCCCTCTCCTGAGGGGGGAAGGCTTTAAAAGGTCAGCAACGCTGACACCATTAGCAGCGACCCAGAGGGAGAAGGCATTATGGTTTTTCGCTGACACCTGTCTCGCCTTCCGGCCCGTAGGGAGAAGGCATAACTGTCACCGGTTCATTGAAACAGACAGATTCATTCGCGCCAAAAAAATGTCATTCGCGCCATTTTTATTGCGTTTACTCTCTGAGGCATTATAATAAGCCCGTTGCTTAATCATAGCAGACAGTGTGCGTAGCTTTACGCTGCACACAGGCCGAGGCCTCCATAAACGATCAGGTCGCGGAATCATAAAACAAACAGGAGGATATCAATTATGAAAAAGAAGATCTTAACAGTAATTTTGGCTGCTGCTCTGTCAGTGTCCATGATCTGTGCATGCGGAGGCAAGAAGAGCTCAGAGCCCGCTCCCGCTGCCGAGACCACAAAGGAAGACAGCGCCGCTGAAAAGGCACCTGCTGAAGAAGAGGCAGAAGAAGTTGAAGAGGAAGAAGTTGAAGAAGACGTGGCAGAGGGTGAAGATGCCGCTGATGCCACCGAGGTATCATACTATGACGGATACTATGCAACCAACGGAGAAGGCAGCGACTTCATGCTTTTCTTCTATGAGACATCAGCCGGTGATCTGGCATATATCAATGACGGTACCAATGAGGCCGTAGCCGAGTATACTGTTACCGAAGAATCCCTCGATGACGGAACTCCCTACTATCTCGTAAAGGTAGGAAACCTTTCCCTCGGATACTTATTTGAAGGCGATGATGTTTACATCGTTGACGATGAAGGCGAATTATACGCCGGAGCACAGCTTAGCGAGGAAGAGGCTGAGGCCCTTCACTCAATGGTTACAGAGTAAAACTTTACGGTACACAGGCCACGGCTCCGCGAGGCGGTTAAAAAACGCAGTGGCTTAATTAAGAAAAAGGAGAGAATAACTATGGAGAAAACACCTGCATTACTTATCACGATATTCCTTGGTGAACTTGGAATACACAGATTTCTGGCCGGAAAGATCGGAACCGGCATTCTCTGGCTCTGTACCGGAGGACTTTGCGGCATAGGGTGGATCTATGACATCATCCAGGTGGCAACCGGCAAATTCACAAAGGCTGACGGAACTCCCTGGATTATTGAGTCTGACAGTCTCAACTGATCTGAGAATCTGAGGGAACCCTCATCAGTCAGCCCTTCAGGCTGACAGCTTCCCCCTTAAAAAGGGGGAAGCCACGGGGTTATTGTCCCTCCTCCCACCACCTTTTCCCCGTCGTACATAACCACTGCCTGTCCCGGGGTCACTGCTCTTATCTTCTCATCAAAAACGATCTTTATCCTTCCTCCCGTTTCCGGGTAGACCGTGGCGCTCTGTTCCTTCTGGCTGTACCTTGTGCGGGCTTTTATCCGCATCTCCCTTTCTATCCCCGGACACGAGATCCAATTCACCTCACCGGCATAAAGAGTATCCGAATAAAGATCACTGTCGGAGCCCACATATACTACATTCTTCTCCATGTCTTTTCCGATGACATACAGGGGCGATGGGGCGGAAACTCCCAGTCCCCGGCGCTGTCCGTTGGTATAGCGGACCGCCCCGTGATGGATACCGAGGACCCTGCCCTCCTTATCCACGATATTGCCGTCAGGATAGGTTTTTCCCGTATATCTCTCCATAAAGGAGGCGTAATCTCCGTCCGGCACAAAACAGATATCCTGGCTGTCATGCTTTGCCGCATTGACAAAGCCCTGCCTCTTTGCGATCTCCCTGGTCTCATCCTTGCTCAGGTCCCCAAGGGGAAAAACGGTCTTTGAAAGCTGCTCCTGTGTCATACCGTAGAGCACATAGCTCTGGTCCTTTTCCGGGACAGCGGCTTTTTTTAGGATGAAACGCCCGTTTTCCTCTTCTATGCGAGCGTAATGTCCGGTAACGATACAGTCAAAACCCTGTTCTTCCGCGTATTTCAGAAGCAGACCGAACTTCATGAAGCTGTTGCAGTCTATACAGGGATTCGGCACTCCTCCCCCTTCATAGGTGCGTATGAATTTATCTATGATAAGGGACTCAAATTCCCGGGAAAGATCCAGGACTTCGAAGGGTATGTCCATTTTATACGCCACCTCTGCAGCGTCATCCGTATCCTTATCCGAGCAGCAGCTTTTTTCCTTTTCCTCTCCTCCGTTTCCGCGGAAAAGCCGCATGGTCACTCCCCTTAACTCATATCCCCTTTCCTTCATGAGGAAAGCCGCCACGGAACTGTCCACTCCTCCGCTCATGGCTATAAGAGCACTTTTTTTCATACAATTTCTCCCTTTTGATACATAGATGAATATAAAATGTGTGCAACCTGTTCATTTTATTTCTGACAAATATATGATATTCTTATGATAATCGTCAAAAGTGCGGCCATCCGCCTATTTTTTTTGAACAGAGACCATAATAAATATGACCTGGAATATTGATTTCAGCCTGGCTTCACTCTTTGTCCTGGCTGTATTGCTTACTTATAATATCACAAGGTACGAGCTTCCGCTCCGCAAGAATTTCATCTTTAATTCCCTGCTTATCACCATAACCACGGTAGATCTCCTTGATGTATTCTCAACTTTTACGGAAATACATCCGGGGCAGTTTTCTCCCGGGCTCTCCTACGCACTTGTTCTGCTCTATCATGCAGTGATCTTTATGGTGCCCATTTATTTCTGCAACATGGTCATTTCCCTTTGCGGAAAGCTGGGACTGTCAAGCCCGGAAAAAAAGGTGGGAACATTTTTCACCTTCATTTTTTCTGAGCTCCTTATCCTGACCAATCCCCTTACGGGTGTGGTCTTCTCCTATGATGTGGAGAAGGGATATCAGGCTGGTCCGGGATTTGTATTCCTCTTTATCCTCGGAGCCGCGATCCTTATATTTAGCTGCTTCTACATAGCCAGGTTCAAACACGCCACCAGACCGGAGCAGAGAGTCGCCATATATATCTTCACCATCATTACCTTTATCTCTGTCTTTCTACAGGCGTTCCTGTTTCCCAGAATTCCCATCACCTGCTTTGGTTTCACGATCTCTGTTCTGATAATGTATATCTCATCCCAGGATCTGTATTCCCATGTGGATCAGCGCACCCTGCTTTTTTCCAAGGAGGGACTGGATACATTCCAGAGGGAGCTCTTCCGGGAGGGAAAAAAGAGTTCCTTATTCTGCTTTACCTTTGCAAACTATGATGTGATAAAGAGCACCTACGGAGACGAGATCATGCTCCCCTGTCTCCGCAGCATGGCCTCCTTCATCCGCACTGAAATATGCAAAAAGGATATACTCCCCTTTTACATCCACAACGGACGATTCCTTCTAATGAAGGTGGGACATTACGATTTCACGGAAGAAAAGATGAAGATCGATGAGCGTTTCCGCCATCCCTGGATCATCTCGGATGTCAACTTCCAGTTTTCACCGGCCTATGCCTATATCTCACCGGATCTGAAGATGTCCAGGATGCTGGAGGTTCACTCCATCATCGAAAAGGCCCTTAATGAAGCATTCAAGAACGGCGCTTTTTCCTATATTGCCATAGATGAAGAGATCCTGAATGATACCAGGCATGAGATAAAGATAAGACAGGCTCTGGACAAAGCCATTGATGAGGATGCACTGGAGGTATGGTTCCAGCCCATCTTCAGTTCCAGGGCTAACCGTATCACCTCCGCCGAAGCGCTGGTAAGGATAAATGATGAGGAGCTCGGTCTCATTTATCCCGATGAATTCATTCATACCGCAGAGGCCAACGGCAGCATCATGAAGCTCGGACGCCAGGTTTACCAGAAGGTCTGCGAATATATCGCAACCCACGATATCCGAAAGTACGGA
>CADBTX010000100.1 GCA_902797705.1 uncultured Lachnospiraceae bacterium
GACAGTGGATGCCTCCAGGGATGAATTTGTTTCAAATGTGTCCCATGAGCTGAAGACGCCGCTTACATCCATGAAGGTTCTGGCAGATTCGCTTCTCGCTGCGGAGGGTGTTTCAAATGAGACTTACAGGGAATTCATGGCGGACATAGCGGAAGAGGTTGACAGAGAGGATAAGATCATCACAGACCTTTTATCCATAGTAAAGATGGATAAGGCAACAGAGGAGATAAATGCGGAGGATACGGACATCAATGAGCTTATAGAACTGCTGCTTAAGAGGCTCCGTCCCATTGCGGATAAGAAAAATGTGCAGATCGTATTTGAGAGCAGGAGGCAGGTAAATGCCGAGGTAGACAGGACCAAGTTTACCCTTGCCATTATGAACCTGGTGGAAAATGCCGTGAAGTACAATAAGGATAACGGCTGGATAAGGGTGGGACTGGACAGCGATCATCAGTTTTTCGTGATAACGGTTTCCGATTCCGGCATCGGTATCCCGGAGGACTCCATGGATCAGATCTTTGAGCGTTTCTACAGGGTGGATAAATCCCACTCCAGAGAGATCGGCGGCACAGGTCTCGGGCTTGCAGTAACAAGGAGCTGCATCCTTATGCACAGAGGGGCCATAAAGGTAAGCAGTGTTGAGGGCGAGGGGACCACCTTTACCGTAAGAGTTCCCTTGAAATATGTGGCGGTATAAAGGATCGATATGAATGAGACAGGATCAGGAAAAGTGCATATCATAGTTCTGCTGCTTTCTCTTGCGGCTGCTGTTTTCCTCTCCGGCTGTTCTTTTGATCAGGGTAAGACAGGAGAGGGGGCGGAAGATAGGGACTCCTTCGGGGTGTACTATCTCACCCAGGATGAAAGCCAGATCGTATTTGAGGCAAAGAGCTCCCTTAACCGGGAGTCCGGCATATCTGATTATATACTGGAACTGCAGAACGACCCTTCCGATGTACGGTTGAAGCGTACTGTGGGAGCAGAAGTCATGCTGATAGATTACAGGAATGAAGAGAACGGGGCTGTGCTGAATTTTGATGAAAGGTACCTGGACATGAAGATAGAAAAGGAGGTGCTTTTCCGAGCCGCGGTGGCCCAGACTGTGCTTCAGGATGATGATATCAATTTTGTGTCCTTTGAGGTGAACGGAGAGCCCTTAAAATACGATAACGGCGAGGAGGTGGGAAGTATGAGCGCCTCCACGTTCATTGATAATGCGGGGGATGAATTAAGCTCCCACATAAAGAAGAACATAAGGCTGTATTTTGCGGACAACGGCGGCAAAAGCCTTGTCATGAATAAGAGGGAGATAGTCTACAGCAGTAATGAGTCCCTGGAAAAGGTGGTTATGGAACAGCTTATTGCAGGTCCAAATGAGAATGAGGGCTATGCCACCATCTCTCCGGATACCAGGCTGAATACCATCGCGGTGAAAAACGGTATCTGCTACGTAAGCCTTGATTCTGCCCTGGTGGATAAGCCTATAGATGTGACGGAGGATGTGCTCCTTTATTCCATAGTGGATTCACTGGCCTCCGTTCCCGGGGTGAACAAGGTCCAGATATCGGTGAACGGCGAGACTGACAGAGTGCTGAGAAGTAATTTCCGGCTGGATGAGGCCTATTCATTTAATGAGGAGATTGTGAGCAGTGATTAGGCGGCCCCTTGTTTTCACGGCCCTCCTCTTTCTTATCATGACGCTGATATTGATGAAGCTCCATCCCATAAGGGGGAATCCCCCGGATGTGCCGGAGGGCTCTGTTATCACCGTTTCCGGCAGGGTCTCGGACAGACAGTATAAAAACGATTCTTTTATCCTTATCTTAAAGGATGCCGCTCCCGACAAGGGAGATTCCGGCAAAACCTCAGTAATAATATATCTTGAAGAAAAAAATACAAGCCTGAAGGAACTGCCTCCCATGGGTTCAAGGGTCAGGGTCAGGGGGAAGTTTTCGCTTTTTGAAGAAGCCCGCAACCCCGGGCAGTTCGACATGCGTGAGTTCTATCATATTAGGGGCATTGATTACAGGCTATTTAACGGAAGGGTTCTGTCCCGGGGAAAAAACTGTGATGTTCTGAAGGAAGGGCTTTTCAGGCTCCGTATCGCCATGGCTTCAGCCTATGACAGACTCCTTAACGATACCGACAGCGGCATCCTTAAAGCCATGATACTGGGAGACCGCACAGATCTTGATCCCGGGGTCAGAGAGTTATATCAGACCGGGGGCATTGCTCACGCATTGTCGATATCGGGTCTGCATATCTCTATCCTTGGATACGGGCTGTACAGGCTTTTAAGGAAGCTTGGACTCGCTTCCCTTCTTTCTTCCGTCTCCTGTACCGTCTTTATCTCGCTGTATTCCGTGATGGCAGGAGGAAGCACCGCCACGATAAGAGCCGTGATCATGTTCGGAACCTGTATGGCGGCGGACATTTTTGGAAGAACCTATGATCTCTTAAGCGCTCTTGCCCTCTCTCTTATGGCTATCCTGTTTACGGATCCGCTTTATATCTATGATGCGGGCTTTATGCTGTCCTTTGGGGCCGTGGCGGGGATCGCCCTGGTAAGCCCCGTCGTAAAGGAGTGTCTTCCCTTCGGGGATAAAAAGCCGGTGTCCGGCTTTGTCATGAGTCTTTCCATCAATCTTTTCACGCTTCCGGTGGTCCTCATTTTCTACTATGAAACCCCGCTCACATCACCGCTTATCAATCTTCTGGTGATCCCTCTTATGGGAATTCTGGTGATATCAGGTATCTTAACCGGGATCCTCGGGATCTTTCTTACCCTGCCGGCAATGCCCGGCGCATTTCTCTGTCATCTTATCCTTACTGTCTATGAAAGGGGGTGTTTAATATGCAGATCCATCCCGGGCTCAGTCCTTATATGCGGCAGACCGGAGAACATAAGGGTGGGATTATACTATGTGCTGCTTTTGCTCATCTGCCTTTTCCGGAAAAAAGAAAAGGAGAAGGGAGGCGGAAGGTATGTATCTCTTTTGATCCTAATGCTCCTCCCCGGCCTTCTTTTGATACGGTTCCCGAAGGAAACAGTTTATACCATGCTGGATATAGGGCAGGGGGACTGTAATGTCATATGCGCTGAAAACGGTGACACCCTGATGATAGACTGCGGAAGTTCTTCCGAGAAGGAGATCGGAAAGTACAGAGTCATTCCCTTTCTTAAGTACATGGGACGGGGAAGGATAGATACAGTGGTCCTTACACATTCCGACTCCGATCATATAAACGGCTATCTGGAGATACTGGAGAGAATGGATGATGAGGGGATACGGATAAAGCAGCTGATACTTCCCGGAAAAAGGGATCCCGGTGAAAAATACGGAGAAATCATCGCCTCTTCCAAAGAGAAGGGGGTAAAGGTGTCATTCATTAATGCCGGAGAGGGCTTTAAGGATGGAGAACTTAAGTTCAGTTGTCTCGCGCCGGAAAAGGGCCCCGATCCCTCCGATGAAAATGAGAATTCCGTGGTGCTGAGACTAAAGTACCGGGATTTTAACGCTTTATTTACCGGGGATACGGTGGGGGATGAGGAGCAGAGGATGATACAGCGCCTCACTCCCGGTGAAAGGATGACCGTATTAAAGGTAGCTCATCACGGTTCCGGATATTCCACGCCGGACATCCTTCTTCAGAAGATACGTCCCGTTTTTTCACTGATATCCGCAGGGAGGAAAAACAGATACGGTCATCCGCACCCTGAACTGATCCGGCGGCTTGAGGATTCAGGTACAAAGATCTTCTGCACAAAGGAGGAGGGGGCGGTGATCATAAGAACTGACGGGAAGCATGTAAAAGCCACGGGATTTCTGAATAAGAAAAGGGATCTTCGGAAAAACTAAAGGATTGCATAAGGCCGGCGGAGGGCAGGACGCCGCCGGTCAGGATATAAGGCCTGCAGAGAGGAATACTATTATGAAAAATACAACGGATATAAAAAAGCTTACTAAAAAGATCATGGTTTTTCTTATGACATTGTCCACGGTCTTTATCTCACTTACAGAGACTCTGCCCTGCAGGGTATATGCAGGGCCTCCCAAGATAGGCATCTTTTCAATTATCCTTTCGGATCAGAGTACACCCGTAAAATCCGTTACAGCGAGGATCAGGGTAGATGATTATCCCGCATACAGGTCTATACTTGAGAATACAAATTTCATATTCTGCTGGGACAGTACTTTGAACGACAATACCCAGAGCACCGGGATGGAGCATGTATTTACAACTCCCGGCACCCACAAGCTCACAATATACACAACCAGGGAAAGCCAGCAGTACGCCCAGACCACCTTCGGGATAGGGAATATAGATAACGTTAAGCCGGTCATGGGGGATCCTGAAGCGAGAAAGATCGAGGAGGGCTGGGAGATAAGCCTGAAGGAATGCTTTGATCCTGACAGGCCTGACGCTGCGTTGAGCTTCCTCTGCCTTAAGGATGAAGACTGTTCGGACGTACGGGATTACGGAGTCCTCAATGAGGATAAGGTTATGGCTAAGAGCGGATGGCAGACAGAACCTGTATTTTCAGTGGCAGATGACGGAGTGTATTCGGTATTTGCAAGGGATGAGGCCGGAAACGTGTCGGAAAAGAAACTGGATACCGGCACCGTAGATTCAGAGCCGCCATACCTTACAAGCGAGCCCGAGATCATCCTGGAAGGTGAAGTAAACGGATTTGCGAAGGCCGCGGTCATAAGGCTGGAGGCAGAAGATAACAGCGGGAATCTCGGGAACTATCCATTTTCCTTCAACGACGGCGGCACATGGCAGCAGGGAAATGAACTGAGGGTCGTGGAAAACGGCCCTGTTACCATCAGACTTAAGGATGAGAGCGGGAATGTCAGCGAAGCCGTAACAGTAGAGATCAATAATCTGGATAACAGGGCACCGTCTTTAAGTCTTACAGGCAGGGAGGATGATCAGAATAACGGGATCACCGTGGTGAATGTGTCTGCCAGTGATGATATGTCCGGAGTCAGCGAGATCAGCTACCAGAATGATGAGGTGGGAGTCCCGGTGATCCTGGCGGGAGGCTCCGGATCCGGAAGCAGCAGGCTGGACGCTTCTGCCACTCTTAACAGCAACGGCAGCTATACCTTTATGGCAAGGGATGTTCTGGGAAATACTTCTTATGAAAAGATCAATGTGGTGAGATCTGTAAAGACGGAATACAGGGAAAAGGAAGAAAAAAAGGATAAGGACAAGGACAAAAACAAGGA
>CADBTX010000101.1 GCA_902797705.1 uncultured Lachnospiraceae bacterium
AGACTCTGGAAGAGATTCACCGACCCCTCACTGTGTTCGGATCCGAAGAAGTTATTTATGAATCCGCCGGAAGACTCATCTTCCTCCTCGGGTTCTTCCTCATATTCCTCATCATATTCCTCATCATATTCCTCACCGCTGATCCCTGTAGAGAAAAGGGAATCAAAGAAGCCTCCGGAAGACTCCCCTTCTTCCTCATATTGATCATACGCTTCGGACCAGGCTGTCTCCCAGGATTCGGAATCCCAGTCTCCGTTCATTATGCTGGCATACTCGAGGTAAGCCGTGTTATCCGTGATCTCTTCATATACTTCGTATATATCACTGTCTATGTACTTCGGATAGAATACCGAAAGTCCCGAAGCTCTGGATCTGTATTTTCCATGGTCTTCATAGACCACCACATCATCAAGGGCATCTAATACGTCATCCGAATACTCAGTCAGTATTCCTCCGGTATTATTCATGAGATCCCCGAGGTCCACCATGTCGTATGTTCCGTCCGATCCGCTTCTTTCGCCATAGCTCTCTGACTGCACCGCACCCTGTACCACATCCTGAAAATCCGAGGCATTCTGTGTAGTCATGACAAGCTCACCGGAATAGTTCCTGAAAGCCACGGAAAGATCCGGAAGTTTCGTAAGGTCACTTACCGCCAGGGTAGCCATGCTTTCCTCGTTTATTGAGGCGCATTTTTCCATATAACTGTCGACTATCGTCTTACCGAGCTCTTTACCGCTGCAGCCTGCATTCTCCGATAGATAATTCAGCAATTCGACATAATCCCATCCTGTTCCGGGCTCTGTTTCTTCGGAAGCCACCATATAGTGGGCGTACCCCTGGAAGACTTCGGCAGTTTCAAGAGTCGACATCAGGCAGGCATCAAATCCCGCCACCTCAAAGGGAACCTCCGCATCGACAATGGCAGTTTCCACTTCCTTTAGTGAAAGGGCGTCTCCGCCGTACAGTTCATCAAGACAGATACCGAAAAGGCTGCCGCCGCCATGATCCCATAATATGAGCATATAGCGGTCTGCGGGGTATTCGGACGCACCATAGCTGATAAAATCGCTTAAGGTTCCGGCGTCTCCCATTGACGAAGAAGGACAGGTCTCATCCAGGATCATTTCGCCGTCATCAACATGATAGCGCGCAAGTTCATCACTTGGTATCCCCCTCGTATACCAGGAGCCGGCTCCTCCCGTTTCTATGACAACATTCACATTTTCAGACAGATCCGCATTACAGATCTCTTCGAGATTCACACTTGCAAATCCGTAATTACTCTCAAGGTCGGTACCGCAAAGGTACAGCATTACTGTCCAGGAGGTATCAGGATCTCCGTAGGGCTTTCCTCCGTTAAATCCATTCTCCTTTCCCCCTGATGCGCTTTTTCCCGTACCGTTCTTGTACTCCGCTTCCGTTTTTCCGTCTGCACCACTGCCGTTATCTTTATCACCCGAGCACGTAGCGAGAACGACAATCCCTAATACAAGGACCAGTACTACAACCGCTATGACAGCTATTATCTTACCCGCGCTTTTCTTTTCTTTCACCTGTAACACTCCTGAATCATTATGATATACCAATAGTCCTAACCGCAAAGAACGTCATTTCACAAAGAAAGCGCAGACCTCTCCAAACATAAATCTGCGCAATCTTACCTCAGCATTACGTTCAAATGATCCCTGTACCGATCTCTCCGCCACTGCCTGCGAGCATGGGCGCTGTATGTTTATTCCAGAATCTCCTCCAGGGCTTTTATCTCTTCCTCCGTCGTCCCCCAGTCCGTGGCGAGTCTTATGACCGTATGGTCCTCATCATATTTTTCCCAGAAGCTGTATTCCACTTTTTCCCCGAACTTTTCCAGGGCCTTGTTCTCCATGATGCAGAAGATCTGATTTGTGGGAGATCCGAAGCATAGAGTGTATCCCTTTTCCGTCAGGATCCTTCTGATACTGTCAGCTCCCTTTATGGCATTTGATCCTACCTTTAAATAAAGATCATCCTTAAACAGCTCGTCAAACTGTATTCCCAGCATCCTTCCTTTTGCGAGAAGGGCTCCCCGCTGTTTTATGATGGTAAAGAGATGGGGGATCTTCCCCTGATCCGGGATCACCACGGCTTCACCGAAAAGAGCGCCGCACTTGGTCCCTCCTATATAGAAGACATCGCAGAGTTTCGAAAGATCTTCTAAGCTCACATCATTTTCAGGACACGCAAGTGCATATGCAAGCCTCGCTCCGTCCACATACAGCGATATCTGAAAGCGGTCACAGATATTCCGGAAAGCCTCCAGTTCTTTCCTGGAATACAGTGTCCCGTATTCCGTGGGCTGTGAAATGTAGATAAGCCCGGGCATCACCATATGATCCCTGTTTCCATCCCCGTAATAGTCCTCCAGATATCTTTCCGCATCTTCAGGCTTTATCTTTCCGTTTTCCTGAGGAAGGGTCATCACCTTATGTCCTCCGGATTCTATGGCACCCGCTTCATGTGTGCTGATATGTCCGGTCTCCGCAGCCATGACACCCTGATAGGAACTTAACAGGGCGTCGATCATCACGGCATTTGTCTGCGTTCCCCCAACCAGAAACACCACGGCCCCCTCCGGGCAGCCACAGGCCTTTCGGATCCTGTCCCTGGCGGAGGCGGAGATCTCATCAAGCCCGTATCCGGCAGTAGCCGTCATATTGGTGTCCAGCATCCTGTTTAAGATGGCCGGATGCGCGCCCTTTGTATAGTCACTGCTAAAGCACAGCTTCCCTTTCATCTTTGTTCAGTCCTCAGCTGCTCTTCTTTTTCTTTTTTTCGGTCCTTAGGAAAGAATCTTCGTTGACACTTAAGATTATTTCCTTATCAACGTAGTTATCTGCAGAAGCAGCCTTTTCCACAGGTTTCATGCTCTTATAGAGAAACCATGCCACCAGACCGGTTATCACAAGCGCAACAATAAATGAAATCATATTCTCACCTCGCTCCTTCTATCAACCCAACCCCAGGAATAAGCAAATTATGAAGCTCACTATGAATGTCCCGACTGAGATAAGCGCAAGCTTTGCCTTGCTTACCGGCAGATCTCCGATGAACTTTCCGGTCTGGCCGTTCATTGCAAAGGTCCATGTCTTTCCGTTCCAGTTGGTAGTCAGCAGCCAAACCGGGAGAAGGGCATATCCGGTGGAATTGAACTTGACGTCTACCACTTCGCTTTCAGTATTGTATCCGTCATGGGTAAGTGTGGCGTGCAGCTTATTTTTCACTGTTTCCGTCACACGCTTCTTTGCCCTGTCCAGATCGTCCTTTAACTCCACGTCAAACTTTTCCGCCATGAATCCGGGAAGGTATGCGGTGGTAAACTCCTCAAGCTTGTCAAACTGATAAGGCTCTATGGAATCCATAAGATCGTCCGCCATCCTCACCGATGCGTCCGCAGGAACATTGACGAAGCCTATACGTCCCTTTCTCAGGCTCTTAAAATATTTGGTAACCTCATAATCGCCTTCATCCCGTCTGTCATAGGATTCGTACTCACCCTCTATATCTGCGGTCCCGTTAAAGAGCCAGAAGGGTACATACACTCCCTGGATCTCCTCCATCTTGGATGAAACCTTGAAATCCTTGGGCAAAAGGAACTTCCCCTCATAGAATTTCTTGTAGCTTTCCACAGCCTGTTTCTTTGTAAATGCAAAAGGAAGAACATAGTCCGGCCTCAGCGCGCCGGTGAACTGCACAGGCGCCACGGTCTGATTGCCGCAGTACGGACAGCGCATAACAGCGGTATTTGCATCGGTGATGAGCTCCGCTCCGCAGGATGAGCAATTATATCCTCTCATGGAATCACCGTCTTCACCCCAGTCCTTGCCTGCTTCCTTTTCTCCTATTTTCTTTTCCTTCTCCGCGAAATGTTTCTCCACCTCTTCTCTTGAAAAAAGTGAATCACAATACTCGCACTGCAGTTTTCCCTTTTCAGGATTGAAAACCATTGAGCCGCCGCATTCCGGGCAGCTGAACGACATTAATGAATGCTCTGCCATACTAATCCCCCTAGGTAATAGGCTCCTTCAGATACTAAAACAGTATAACATACAGGGCATGGTTTTTGAAAAACTTTTCGTCACGTTTCGCATTTTTTGTCACGCCCCTCCTGAAAAAAACCGCTTTCCTGAGATCAAAACATCAGCCCTTGGGACGGTTCCAATGTCATTAAGTCAGGCCTTCCCCCCCATTGGGGCAAAACGTGCCAGTGGCACGTTTTGAATGACGTATAGCCGCGCCGGGCGCGGCTGTCATCGGTAAGGTGTCAGCG